>NZ_JBEXIJ010000002.1:234881-400115 GCF_040608495.1 Micromonospora sp. NPDC005174
GACCCCGGGTCACCAGGACGGTGGCGCCGACGGCAGCGCCCGGTAGCGGGACGGCATGACGCACCTCGACCCGCCGGGTGGTCACGGCCACCCGGCGGTTCCGTCCGTTGCTCCCGATGGCGGCGTACCCGTCGCGGCGAGCGCCGTCGCCGCGCTGGCGCGCTGCGTCTCGGTCGAGCCGGCGAAGTTCGCCGCCGCGCACTGGGGCCATACCCCGCTGCTGTCGCGCGCGGCCGAGCTGCCCGACCCGGCGGGCTTCACCGACCTGTTCAGCCCGGACGACGCCGACGAGCTGCTCAGCCGGCGCGGTCTGCGTACCCCCTTCCTGCGCGTCGCCAAGGACGGACAGCTCGTGCCGGCGGCCCGCTGGACCGGCGGCGGCGGGGCCGGCGCCGAGATCGGCGACCAGGTGCTCGACGAGCGGATCCTCGAGCAGTACGCCAGCGGAGCCACCCTGGTGTTGCAGGGCCTGCACCGGATCTGGCCGCCGCTCGTCGACTTCGCCCGCGACCTGGGCCTCGCGCTGCGCCAGCCGTTGCAGGTCAACGCCTATCTCACCCCGGCGGGCAGCCAGGGCTTCGCCACCCACTACGACACCCACGACGTGTTCGTGCTCCAGGTGGACGGCCGCAAGCACTGGCGGATCCACCCGCCGGTCCTGCCCGACCCGCTGGAGAAGCAGCCCTGGGGAGGCCGCGCCGACGAGGTCGGCGCCACCGCGCAGGGCCCCGCCGCGCTGGACGTGGTGCTCGCGCCCGGCGACGCCCTCTACCTGCCGCGCGGCTGGCTGCACAGCGCGCAGGCGCAGGAGGCCAGCTCGCTGCACCTGACCGTGGGCATCCGCGCGTTGACCCGCTACGCGCTCGTCGAGGAGCTGCTCGCGCTGGCCGCCGAGGACCAGAGGCTGCGGGCCAGCCTGCCGTTCGGCACCGACGTCGCGGACCCGGACGCCATCGAACCGGAGCTGACCGAGACGGTGGAGGCGCTGCGCGACTGGCTGCTGCGGGCCGACCCGGGGGCGGTGGCCGCGCGGCTGCGGCAACGCGCCTGGCCGGCGGCCCGTCCGGCGCCGATCCGTCCGCTCGCCCAGGCCGGCGCGCTGGCCACGCTGGACGCCGACTCCCGGCTCACCCTGCGACCCGGCCTGCGCTGGCGGCTCGTGCCGCACGGAGACGGCCAGGTGGCGCTGCGGCTGTTCGACCGCAGGATCACGCTCCCCGCCGACTGCGCGGCGGCGACCCGGGCGCTGCTCGGTGGCACCGCCGTCCGCGTCGGTGACCTGCCGGGCCTGCCCGACGACGCCGACCGGGTCACCCTGGCCCGCCGGCTGCTGCGCGAGGCGGTCCTGGTGCCGGTCAGCGGCCGAGCACCAGGAGCAGCACCGTCGTGACCAACCCGGCGCCGAGCACCACCATGATCGGTCGGGGACCGAGCATCGCGTGCCGACGATCGGCCAGCAGCCGCGCCGGCGCCAGCCCCATCAGCGGCCCGAACAGCGTCACCACCAGCGCCAGCACCGGCATCCCGACCGCCAGGTCGCCGCCGTACCCGACGCCGAGCGCTCGCGCGGCAACGCCCAGGGCGTAGCCCAGCACCGCGCCGCCCACCCCGCACAGCGCCAGCAGGGGGTTGGCCGAGCCCGGCAGCTCACCCGGCTGCCCGGCCCGGTTGAGCAGGTCACGGGCGCGGCCGAGCAGCGACGCCGGGTCGGCCCCGTCACCGCCGTTGGCCGGCGCGGGGGGTCCGCCGAGACGACGAGCGCCCAGCCGTGCCCGGGCCTGCTGCCAGAGGTGTGCCACCTCGGCGTCCACCCGCTCCTGCTCCTCGCGGGCGTCGACCAGCTCCTGCTCGGCACGCCGCACCTCGGCGACGGCCTCGGCGACGGCCCGCTCGGCCGCCGCGCACTGCCGCTCGTACCAGGTACGTGCCTCGGCACGCTGCTCGTGCACCCGAGCGGTCAGCTCGGCCAGCCGTCGCAGCTGCGCCGTGTACGTCTCACTCTCCACCGGTTCGTTCATCGCGACGGTCCATAGGGGATGACCACGTGGCCCGTGCGGTGCACCGCACGGTCGAAGAAGAGCCCACGCCACGGGCGGGGGTACCAGTCCGGGCCGCCGGTGCCCGGGTAGAGCGACGCGCCCAGCTCGCCGCCGTGCGCGTCCAACGCCACCCAGGCCCCGATCTGGTCGGTGCGGGCGGCCGGACCGCCGAGGTCGGCGCGCATCCGCGCCACGCCCCGCCACCAGGCCAGCACGTGGGTACGCCGCTCCGGGCCGTCGTGCAGGATCCGGCGCAACTGCTCCAGACCGGTACGCCGCCCGGTCCGGGCCGCCAGCGCGCCGGCTGCCGCATCGACCGCGAACAGCAGCAGGTAGTGCGGGCTGCCCGTGCTGGACAGCCCGTCGGCCGTCTCGGTCATCAACTCGCCGACGGTCTCCTCGTCGTACCAGGCGGCATCGTCGGCAAGGTCGTCGTAGAGCGCGCGGGCGATGCCGTCGGCGTCCGGGTCGAGACAAGCGATGGAGAAGCGGGCGGTGCCGGGCGGGTGCTGGCGGGCGAGCGACCGGGCCGCGGCGTCCAGCACCGCGCACGCCTCGTCCACCCGCGTGCCGAGCACCGCCAGGTTGCGCCCCGGCGCGCGGGGCAGCCGCAGCGCCGCCGAGCGCGCCTGCACGTCGATGATCTCGCCGAGCAGGGCCACCGGGGTGCGTGGCGCACGGCCGTCCGGCGGGGCTTCGAGAGCCCGGAAGTCGGGAGCCTCGGTCAGCCGGGGGATCGCGTCACCGTCGAAGAGTCGGGCCGGCGCCGCGTCCGGCGGGCGCATCCGCCACAGGCGGTGCTGCAGGCCGCTCCACGTCTCCCAGTCACTGGCGGCCGGGATGCGGGCGACCTCGTTGCCCTCGACCATGCCCGACTCGGCGTTGACGACCGCGTGCCAGCGCGGCAGCGACTGCGCCGCGTCGTTGCGCTCGGCGAGGATCCGCAACGCCTTCGGCAGCGCGATCCGCAGGGCGAACTGGGCCACCAGCGCGGGACGCCCCCACAGCGCCTCGATGCCCCGGACGTCCTGCGAGGCGAGCACCAGATGGATGCCCTGTGACCGGCCCCGGCGAGCCAGGTCCTCCAGCAGGTCGGCGGCCTCCCGGGCCACCACGTCGCGGCCGGCCAGCAGCATCTGGAACTCGTCGACCACCGCGACGATGCGTGGCCAGTGCCCGGTCGGGTCCACCGCGCGCAGCTCGGCCAGCTTGGTGACCTCGTGCTTCTTGGCCGCGTCGGCCCGCCGCCGCAGCTCCTCGGCGAGGAACCGCAGCAGCGCCAACCCGAACTCCCGGTCGGTGTTGACGTTGATACCGACCAGACGCATGTGCGGCAGCCAGCTCGGGTCACGCCGACCCTGCGCGAACCGGGCGAAGGACACTCCCTCCTTGAAGTCCAGGAGATAGAACTCCAGCTCGGCGGGGGAGTAGCGGGCCGCCAGGGCGCCGATCCACGCGAAGATCAGGTTGGTCTTGCCGGTGCCGGACGGGCCTCCGATCAGGGCGTGCGGCGGATAGTCGCCGAGTGTCAGGCGTACCGACCGGCCCTGCGGTCCCTCGCCGATCGGCACGGTCAGGCCGTCCGCCGAGTTCTCCCGCCACATCAGCTCGGGCGGCGGCAGCAGGTCGCCGAACGGCGTCGGCGGCGGACCCTCGTTCACCCGGGCGGCGATCTCGCGGCAGGTCTCGGTGACCAGCGTCGCCGGCGGCGGCGGGTCCAGCCGGACCGACAGGCCCGACGGCCCGCCGATCCGAGCGCCCGAGGCGTCCGTCACCACGCGGGTCACGGTCGGGTCGTCGGGGAGCGGCACACCACGGACGACCAGGTGCACCCCGCAGGCGGCACCGGCGCGGACCACCCGGTCGAGCTGCCCGCGTTCGTGCCGGTTCAGCTCGTCGCCGCCGAGCAGCACCGCCACGCGCCACGGTTCGGGACGGCGGCCGGTCGCCGAGGCCAGCTCCCGCAGGGACCCGTACTCGCCGGCCAGCACCGTCTCGTTGATCCGCCGGATCTGTTCGACCAGGTCGTCGAGCAACGGGCCCAACCCGCCCGGTCCGACGAAGGTGAGCAACCCCGCCGTGCCCAGGGGCGCGAATCCGGCCAGTCCGCCGCCGAGGTGCTCCGGGTCGTACCCGATCAGTCGTACCCCACCGGGGTCGGCGCGGCCGACGGCCCGCAGCAGCAGCGCGGACACCACGGCGTCGCAGCCGGCGCGGTCCTCTCCGGACAGGTGGACGTGTCCGGCGTCGAGCAGCGGCACCAGCGCGGGCACCGGCTCGACGTCGTCGAGCCGGACCGTGCCGACGCGCAGCGCGCCGGGCGGCTCGGCCCGGCTCAGGGGCGTGGGTGTCCAGCCCGGCCAGTCGGCGCCCGCGCAGCCGGGTGCCTCCCGGCGTGCGGCGGCGGCGGCCTGGCGGGCCAGCTCCGCGATCCGGGCGGCGTGCCGGGCGTCGATCTCGGCGAGGCGGCGGTCGCGCTGGCCACCCACCCGCTCGGGTACGGCGGCGGCGGCCCGGCGGACCCGGGCGAGCCGTTCCCGGCCGGCGCTCAGCTCGGCCTGTGCCGCCGACAGTCGGGTACGGGTGGCGCCCAGCGCCTCGGCGAGGGCGTCCCGGACGCGGGTGGCCAGCTGCCCGCGCTGGTCAGCCATCGGAGCCCCGGCGTGCCGGCGCGTCCCGCCACGGGCTGCCCGCCCGGGGCGGCGGGCCGCCGGATTTCGGTTCGGCCGGATCCGGTGCAGACTGCGGCGTGCCGCCGGCGACGGCCAGGTCCCGACCCAGCCGGGCGAGCAGCAGCCCGGCCGTGACACCGGCGGCCACCGCGGAGTCGGCGGCGTGTGGTGGCTCCCCGGACGACCGCGGCGGCGGCATGCGGCACACCCGGGTCAGCAGCGTCTCCAGCACCGGCGGTGGCAGCCCGGGCAGCAGGTCCCGGACCCGGCCGTCCAGCTCTCCGCGCAGCCGGCCCAGGTCGGCGGCACGGGGTGGGTGCCCCAGCAGCTCACCGGCCAGCTCGCGCAGCAGCGGCGGTGCCAGCGCCGCCATCCCGAGGCCCACGTCGGCCGAGGCGCGGCGCAGCTCGGTACGGAGGCGGTCGCGGTCACCGGCGCGTACGCCGCGTACGACCCGGTGCAGCAGCTCCTGGGAGTCGCGCAGTTGCTCGTCCGGCTCGTCGCCGGCACCGTCGCGCCCACCGGTCAGCTCGGCCACCCGCACCGACCACCAGCGACGCATCCGCACCTGCTCCGCCCGTTCCGGCGCCACG
Organism: Micromonospora sp. NPDC005174; assembly: GCF_040608495.1. NCBI lineage: Bacteria > Bacillati > Actinomycetota > Actinomycetes > Micromonosporales > Micromonosporaceae > Micromonospora > Micromonospora sp. NPDC005174. The sequence goes on from NZ_JBEXIJ010000002.1 coordinate 240,186, forward strand.
GTGGTCGGCCCGTCCGACGGGGCTTCGTCGTGGCGCTGGTCGCGCTGGTCGCGTTGCTCTGGCCGGGGCGCGGGGGTGCCGTCGGCGGTCAACCCGATCGCGGTCAGGTACGCCGACAACTGCTCCTGCGCCACCCGTAGCGCGTAGTTGGCGCTCTCGGCGTGCTCGGTGGCGGCGGAAAGCTCGGGAACCCCCATCGGGTTGGCCGACTCCTGGCGGACCCACCGCAGCCGCTCCGCGGCCAGGCCGAACTTCTCCAGGGCCTGACCGAGCAGGCCGACCGGGAACTCCTCGCTTGCCGCGCGGACCTGGCCGCCGATGTCCTCGATGATGGACACGTCGGCCTACAGAGTGGAGACGTAGAGCTGGGCCTGCTCCACCGCGACCAGTGTCGCGGCGAGACATTCCTCCAGCTCCTGACTGGCCTGTGTCAGCGACGCCTGGGCCGCCTCGACCGTCTCGTGCCCGCTGCCCTCCAGTGCGCCGGCCAGCGTCTGCTGCGCCTCGGACAGCTTCTCACCCGCCGCCTGGACGGCTGTCTGCCCGTCGCCGATCTGTTGGAGGGCGACATCGATGGCAGCCTTCAGCTCGGCGACGCTCGCCACGGCGGAACCTCCTGGGGGCGGGGAGATCTCCATTAGAGCCTATCGGTGTCCACGGGAGAACATCCGCCCTGGCGGTGTTCCTGCCCGCCTGACCGTTAACCCCCTGGAAGTGCCGGGAGTCCGTTCTGTGGGAGTCCCAGTGCGAGAACTTCTCAATTATCGCGGAGCCAGCGCGGGCCGTACACCTCGGCGCCCAGGGCGGTGACCCGCTCGCGCAGCTCCCGGTCGGCGGTGACCACCAGCCGGCGGCGCTGCGGGGCCGCCTCCACCAGCTCGACCACCGTGTCGTCGCCGGACCCGGGAGCGGAGACCACGCGGACCTCGTCGATGCCCGGTACGTCCCGTGCCGCGCCCTCGACCACGAGCACCACGTCGACAGGTGCCGGCAACCGGGCGGGCAGCCCCTCGGCGGCCACCGGCGCGAGCGCGTCCCGCAGCCGGGCGGCGGCCCCGGCCCGGTCCCGCCACCACCCGTTCGGGCGGGAGCCCACCACGTTGGCGCCGTCGACGATCAGCAGCGGGTTCTCAGTCATGCCGCCAGCCTGCCATCCACCGGCCCGAACCGGCCGGACGCCACTCCACAACGCGGGGTGCGCCACCGCGTGCGGCGTTTGTCGGGCCGGGTGCCGGGTAGCCCCTGCCGACCGTGCCGCGCCCGACTGCGGAGGACAGACATGATGGGACCCGGTGATCTCGGCTCCGACCCGTGGGACGAATTCCTGGCCCGGTACTTCGGCCGGGGAGAGGGAGGACGCCGACCGCCGCACCGGGTCGACATCACCCGCCTGATGACGGCCGACGCGCGGGAGATGCTGGCCGACGCGGCCCGCCGTGCCGCGCAGCGGCAGAGCAGCGACCTCGACACCGACCACCTGCTGTGGGCGGCCCTGCAACGCGAACCCCTGCGCGATCTCGTACGCCGGGCCGGCGCCGACCCGGACACCCTGCTCAACGCGCTCGGCGGCAAGGGCGACGGCGCGCCACGCGGCGAGGTGCCGCCCAACCTGTCGCTGACCCCGGCGGCCAAGCGGGCGCTGCTCGACGCCCACCAGCTCTCGCGGGCGATGGGGGCCAACTACATCGGCCCCGAGCACATCCTGATGGCCCTGCCGCTCAACCCCGAGTCGCCGGCCGGACGGATGCTGGCCGCCGGGCGAATCCAGCCCGAGTCGTTGCAGGCCGCCAACGCCGAGCGCGGCCCGATGAACGGGCCGAAGCCGGACCGGGGCACGCCCACCCTCGACCAGTACGGCCAGGACCTCACCGACCTGGCCCGCAACGACCAGATCGACCCCGTGATCGGCCGCGCCGACGAGATCGAGCAGGCCGTGGAGATCCTGTCCCGGCGGACCAAGAACAACCCGGTGCTCATCGGCGAGGCGGGTGTCGGCAAGACCGCCATCGTCGAGGGGCTGGCCGAGCGGATCTGCGACGGGGACGTGCCGCAGACCCTGCTGGGCAAGCGGGTCGTCCAGCTCGACCTCGCCGGCCTGGTCGCCGGCACCCGCTATCGGGGCGACTTCGAGGAGCGCCTCAAGAAGGTCATCGACGAGATCCGGGCGCACCGGGACGAGCTGATCATCTTCCTGGACGAGATCCACACCCTGGTCGGCGCGGGAGGCGCCGGCAGCGAGGGCGGGATGGACGCGTCCAACATGCTCAAGCCCGCCCTGGCGCGCGGCGAGCTGCGGGTGATCGGCGCGACCACGCTGGACGAGTACCGCAAGAGCATCGAGAAGGACGCCGCGCTGGCCCGGCGGTTCCAGCCGGTGCTGGTGCCCGAGCCGAGCATCGACGACACCATCGCCATCCTGCGCGGGTTGCGGGACCGGTACGAGGCGCACCACCAGGTGCGCTTCACCGACGAGGCGCTGGTCACCGCCGCCGAGCTGTCCGACCGGTACGTCACCGACCGGTTCCTGCCGGACAAGGCCATCGACCTGATCGACCAGGCCGGCGCGCGGGTCCGGCTGCGTACCCGCACCCCGGCGTCCGACGTGCGGGAGCTGGAGCAGGAGCTCGACGACGTACGCCGGGACAAGGAGCAGGCCGTCACCGACGAGCAGTACGAGCGCGCCTCCGCGCTGCGCGATCGGATCGCCGAGCTGGAGGGGGAGATCCGGCGCGCCAACGGCGAGGACGGAATGTCGTCCTCGCAGGTGCCCGAGGTGGGCCCGCAGGAGATCGCCGAGGTGGTTTCCCGGGCCACCGGCATCCCCGTCAGCCAGCTCACCGAGGAGGAGCGCGACCGGCTGCTGCGCCTGGAGGGTCACCTGCACGAGAAGATCGTCGGCCAGGACGACGCGGTCACCGCGGTGGCCGAGGCGGTCCGCCGCTCCCGTGCCGGGCTCGCCGACCCGGAGCGCCCGATGGGCAGCTTCCTGTTCCTCGGACCCACCGGCGTCGGCAAGACCGAGCTGGCCCGCGCCCTGGCCGAGGCGCTGTTCGGCGAGGCCGACCGCATGGTGCGCGTCGACATGAGCGAGTTCCAGGAGCGGCACACCGTCAGCCGGCTCGTCGGCGCCCCGCCCGGGTACGTCGGCTACGAGGAGGCCGGTCAGCTCACCGAGGCGGTACGCCGCCGCCCGTACGCGGTGGTGCTGCTCGACGAAATCGAGAAGGCCCACCCGGACGTGTTCAACATCCTGCTCCAGGTGCTCGACGACGGGCGGCTCACCGACAGTCAGGGTCGTACGGTGAACTTCAAGAACACCGTACTGATCATGACGAGCAACCTCGGCTCCGAGTTGATCACCGGAACGCAGCGTGCCGTCGGCTTCGGCACCGGCGCGCCCGGCAGCGAGCAGGAGAACGACGAGCTGCGCGAGCGGCTGATGCGCCGCCTCCAGGAGAACTTCCGCCCCGAGTTCCTCAACCGCATCGACGAGGTCATCATCTTCCGCCGGCTGGAGGCCGAGCAGCTGCGCGACATCACCGCGCTGCTGCTGGAGGACACCCGTCGCCGGCTGCACGCCCAGGACATCCAGGTGGAGTTCACCACCGCCGGCGTCGACTGGCTGGCCGAGCACGGCTACCAGCCGGAGTTCGGCGCCCGTCCGCTGCGCCGGGTGATCCAGCGCGAGGTGGACAACCACCTGTCCCGGATGCTGCTGGAATCCGCGATCTCGCCCGGGCAGAAGGTCGTCGTGGACGCCCGCGACGGGCAACTCACCTTCGAGGTGACCGCGGGCGAGCGGGGCTACACCGCCGCCACGACAACACACCCGCGATGAGCGGGCCGGCGCGACGCGACGAGCACGAGGAGCCGCACGAGGACGCGGACGCCGCGAAGCCCCGGGACGAGGACGACCATCCCGACCCGATCCTGGCGCCCCCGACCGCGAATCCGCGCCGGACGCGGGTGCCCGCCGAGGGCCTGCATCCCAAGACCGACCAGGACGACCCGGAGGCGTCCGGGACGCGCCGGCGAGAGGAGACCTGATGGTACGCGACACGCGGCTCGACCCCGAGGTGGAAGTGCTCTGGGAGGACTTCCACGCCGAGGTCAACGTCCCGTCCGAGCAGCTGCGCACCTGGCTGTTGACCCGGGGCTCGGGGGAGGAGTCGTTCAGCCCGAACCCGGACCTCGACCTGCCCCAGCCGGGGCGGGAGATCCTCAAGGTGCTCAACAAGCGCAAGGTCGACCTCACGCCGGAGGACATCGACGTGATGCGGGAGGCGGTCGAGCGCATCCGCGAGCTGATGGACGCCAAGCCCCGGCGCGGCAACGCCGACGACGAGTGGCGGCACTCGCTGCTCGACCTCGGCCACGATCCACTCGTGGAACGCTGAGTTCGTCGACCTGTGCGACGGTGCCGCCCCGGTCCGGGGCGGCACCGTCGTCGCGCGCTACTGGCCCTGGTCGGGCTCCAGGCTGCCGATGGTCAGCCCCGCCGCGTCGGCGGCCGCGTCGCGCTCGCCCCGGGTCTGGTCCTCGCGCGTGAGCAGGTTGGCGTACTCGGTGACGTCGGCTGGGTCGGGCACCTCTGGCAGCCGGCGCAGGAACGCCTCGACCTGGCGGGTGGCGGCGGTGTGCGCGGCGGCGGCCTGGCGGAGCAGTTCGCGGTCGTCGGCGGGCGGGTAGAGATCGGTCATGTCCGCCAGATACCCGGACAGCGGCGGTTCGCACCGCCGGTGACCGCCGCGTCGCGGGTGGCCTTCGTCTCGCTGGTCGGTCGTGTCACCGCCCGGCGACGCCGTCCAGGAGGGTTGTCAGGTTGTGCGCGAAGGTCTCCTCGGCGTCGAGGTGCGCGCCCTCGATGACGAGTCGGGCGACGGTGGGATAGCGGCCCGTGTCGAGCATGCGCGTCAGGTAGGGGCCGAGGCTGGCCTGCCAGGCGTTCAGCTCGGTGCCGGTGGAACGGGCGGTGCGCCGCTCGGTGACCTCCCGCCGCAGCGCCCCGACGATGAAGGCGTTGAGGGCGCCCAGGGCCCGCTGGAGGTCGTCGACGCCGCGTATGCCGGGGGCCTGGCTGAGCGCCGCGGCGGTCGACTCACCCACGGCGAGCGCGTGCGGCCCCAGGTGGGGTCGCCCGCCGAGCAGGTCGGAGAACCACTCGTGCTCGAGGGCGGCGGCGCGGGTCCGCCGCACGATGGCCAGCAGCGTGGTGCGCCAGTCGGAGTGCTGACCGGCTTCGGCGATCTGGGCGTAGACGGCGTCGACCATCAGGTCGAGCAGCTCTGACCGGTTGGCCACGTAGTCGTAGAGGCGCATCGGGCCGACGTCGAGCTCCTTGGCGATCCGGCGGACCGACAGGCCGTCGAGGCCGTGCGCGTCGGCGAGCCGGATCGCCGCGTCGGCGATCTTCGCGCGGCTCAGCGGCACCGGCGTCGCCCGGGGGCGAGGCTCGGGCCGTTCCCACACGGGCACCACTTCGCTACCGTACGGTGTATCCACGCAATACAGCGTACGGTAAGGAGAATGATGATGCGAATGGCGATCGTCGGCGGTGGCCTGGGCGGGTTGACGCTGGCACGGATCCTGCGCCGACACGGCACCGAGGCGGTGGTCCACGAACGCGAGGCGAACCGGTCCGCGCGCGCACAGGGCGGGTTGCTCGACCTGCACCCGGAGTCCGGGCAGCACGCTCTCGCCGAGGCGGGTCTGGACGAGGAGTTCCGGTCGACGGCGCGGCCCGAGGGCGAGGAGCACCGCATCCTCGACCCGGCCGGACGTACCCTCGTGCACCACATGCCGCGACCCGGCTCGTTCGACGGACGCCCGGAGGTCGACCGCGCCGTACTGCGTGGTCTTCTGCTCGACGCGCTCCCGCCCGACGCCGTCGCGTGGGGGCGCCGGCTCGTCGCGGCGTCGCCGCGACGAGGCGGGGGCTTCGTCCTCACCTTCGACAGTGGCCACCGCGCCGAGTGCGACATCCTGGTCGGCGCGGACGGCGCGCGCTCGGTCGTCCGGGCGCTGCTGACCGACGCGCAGCTGTCCCACGTGTCCAGCCACGTCGAGCTGACCATCAGCGACGCCGAACGACGCCACCCGGACCTCGCCGAGTTGGTCGGTCCCGGGAACCTGTGGTGCGTCGGCGTCAGCCAGATCCTCGCCGCGCAGCGACTCGGCGACGGCAGCATCCGGGTCGGGATCTCCCTCCCCGCCGACGACCGAGACCTCGACGCCTACCGGGACAAGCGTGTCCTGCTGGACCTGTTCGACGGCTGGGACACCCGTCTGACCGCCCTCATCGACGCCGGCGACGACGCGCCGACCACACGCCGGGTCGAGGCCCTCCCGGTCGGCGCGCGCTGGGCCCACCAGCCGGGCATCACCCTCCTCGGTGACGCCGCGCACCTCATGCCTCCGGTCGGCGAGGGTGCCAACCAGGCCATGCTGGACGCCGCCGAACTCGCGCGGGAGATCGTCGCCCACCCCGCCGACCCGGACGCGGCGATCCGGTCGTACGAGGAGGCGATGTTCGCGAGGATCCAACCGATCGCCGAGATGTGCGCGCGGGTTCAGGCGATGATGCTGTCCCCGACGGCGGCCGACGACCTCGTCCGCTTCTTCACGCCACGCGCCGCAGAGCCCGCCGCGCCCCGCTAGACCCTCACACCCCGCTGGGCTGCCGGACGCCGAAGCCCGGATTGCGCACCAACCAGTCCAGGTAGCTGGGGTGCGGCGCCAGCGAGTCGGTGTACGCGGCCTTCGCCGTGGAGAGCAGCAGGTCGGCGTCGCGGGCGGCGGGCGAGTCCGGGTGCCACCCCAGCAGCAGCCGCCAGCGCAGCGGGACACCGGCCAGGCGCCGGGTGACCAGACCGGACACCGGCCGGAACGTCGCCTGGCACAGGGCCACCGCCACGCCCGCCTCCACCAGGTCGACGCAACCGCGGATGTCGGTCTCGTACACCTTGCGGGGAGTGAAACCGGCGCGGGCGCACGCGGCGGCGAAACAGTCGCCGAAGCAGCCGTCGCCGGGCGCCGCCACCCACTGCTCGTGGCGTAGGTCCGCCAGGCGCACCTCGTCCCGGTCGGCGAGCGGGTGGCTCGCCGGCAGCAGCACCAGCACCGGGTCCACGGCCACCTCCCGCCACCTCAGCCCGAACTCGGCCGACGGGGTGGCGTCGCCGCACACGCCGGTGAGGGCGAAGTCCAACCGCCCACCGGCCACCAACTGCGCCAGCTCGTCCACCGACCACGAGGCGTACGTGGTGATCTGGGCCGGCGGCTCCTCGGCGGCGAGCCGATGCACCAGCCGGCCCAGGATCGGGCTGTTCACGCCGCCGAGGCGGTAGCAGCGCGACACCTCGGCGGCGCCGGCCAGCCGTGCCGCCTCGTCCTGTAGGCCCTTCATCGCCGGCAGCAGCACCCGGGCCCGGGCGAGCACCAGCTCACCGAGCGCGGTGGGCCGCGCGCCGCGCCGATCCCGGTCGAACAGCGGCCCGCCCAGCGTCCGTTCGATCCGCTGGAGCTGGGCGGTCAGCGCCGGCTGGGCGAGCCCGAGCGACGACGCCGCCTTGGTCACACTCCCTGTCTCCGCGATCGCGCAGACCACCCGCAGGTGTCGCAGCTCCAGGTTCATACGGTGACGGTAGGACCACGCCGCAGCCTGCGGAAGGGGCCAAGTGTATCGGTGACATTGAATGCATTCTGTGGTGCGGCCCGCGCCTTCAGTCGCGCGGCGGCTCCGGCAGGTCCTTGAGGTACGTCGGCCGCCGCGTCACCGCGTCGCGGAGCTTGTCCACCACGCCCACCGCCGGCTCGACGATACGGTTCCACGGCGGCGTGGCCGGGGTGCCCGGGTGCGGCCGGGTCGGCGCGGCCTCCTCGGCGATCTCCAACCGGTTGCCCAGCCGGATCAGCTCCTCCGACGTCGCCACCGCGCGCAGCTCGGCGACGAGCGTGCCCACCCCGTCGACGTGGCGGCGGACCCGCTCGGCGACCTCGGTCACGGTCTCGTCGCTCAGCCCCTTGAGGGCGGCCAGTAGCGCCGCGTCGCCGTCGATCTCGGCGTCCACCCGGGCGGCCTCGGCCGGCAGCGCCGCCCGCACCGCTGGCAGCAGGTACTGCTCCTCGGCGGAGATGTGCCGCGACAGCGCGGCGGTGAGGACGGCCAGCGCCTCGTGCGGCGTCGCGTCCGGGCCGCTCAGCTGGTCCACGAGGGTCAGCAACTGCCGGTGCTCGCGGTCCACGATGTCGGCGACACTGCGGCCGCCGGGCCGGTAACCCTCCTCGGGTGCGGGCGTGGGCGGCAACGGGGGCAGGGGAACGGCGGACATGATGCCCTCCTCGACTGGCGGGCGGAAGCTCCGGCAGGGGAATGTGCGGTCGTGGGCGGCGGTACCCGAACGCGAGCGTCGCGAAACCGCTCCCGGATCAGTCGACCTGGATGCCCGCCCGCGTCCCGTCGGTGCGCCGACCCGCCGCTCATCCCGGGCTGGTATGAAGGGGCGATGACGAGCGACGCCGCCTCCGCCCGACCGGACCCCACCGCGGAGGTCGTCGACCTCTGCCGCGACCTGCTGCGCATCGACACCACCAACACGGGTGACAACGACACCAGCGTCGGCGAGCGCCGCGCGGCCGAATACGTGGCGGAGAAACTCGCCGAGGTGGGCGTCGAGTCGGTCCTGCACGAGTCCGCGCCCGGCCGGGCGAACGTGGTGGCCCGCATCCCCGGCGCCGACCCGAGCCGCGGCGCCCTGCTCGTACACGGCCACCTGGACGTGGTGCCCGCCGACGCCGACGAGTGGTCGGTGCACCCGTTCTCCGGGGAGGAGCGCGACGGCTACCTGTGGGGTCGCGGCGCGATCGACATGAAGGACTTCGACGCGATGGTGCTCGCCGTGGTGCGGCACTGGCAGCGCACCGGCGTCCGGCCCCCGCGCGACATCGTCCTCGCGTACACCGCCGACGAGGAGGCGGGCAGCGACTACGGCGCGCGCTTCCTGGTCGAGAACCACCGCGACCTCTTCGACGGGTGCACCGAGGCGATCGGCGAGGTCGGCGGGTTCTCCTACTCGGTCAACGACAGCCAGCGCCTCTACCTCATCGAGACCGCTGAGAAGGGCATCGACTGGCTGCGGCTGCACGCCAAGGGCCGCCCCGGGCACGGATCGATGGTGCACGACGACAACGCGGTCACCGCGCTCGCCGAGGCCGTGGCCCGCATCGGCCGGCACCGCTTCCCGGTGGTGGTCACCGACACCGTACGGGCGTTCCTGACCGAGGTCTCCGACCTGCTCGGCATCGAGCTGGACCCGGACGACCCGGAGGTCGCCATCGCCAAGCTCGGCCCGATCGCCAACATCATCGGGGCGACCATCCGCAACACGGCCAACCCGACGCGCCTCGCCGCCGGCTACAAGGACAACGTCATCCCGGGCCGCGCCACCGCCACCATCGACTGCCGCAGCCTCCCCGGCCAGTCCGAGCTGTTGGAGCGGCAGTTGCGCGAGCTGGTCGGCCCGGACATCGACATCGAGTACGTCCAGCGGCAGCCCGCGTTGGAGACCACCTTCGACGGCGACCTCGTCGAGGCCATGTCGGCGGCGCTGCGCGCCGAGGACCCGGGTGCCCGGCCGGTGCCGTACATGCTCTCCGGCGGCACCGACGCGAAGGCGTTCTCGACGCTCGGCATCCGCTGCTTCGGGTTCGCGCCGCTGCGGCTGCCCGCCGACCTGAACTTCTCCGCGCTGTTCCATGGCATCGACGAGCGCGTTCCGGTCGACGGACTACAGTTCGGCGTGCGGGTTCTCGACCGGTTCCTCCGCACCTGCTAGCAGTGTCCGCGTTACCTCCCCATCGTGAAGGGACTGCCCCACATGACCGACCAGCACGGTGAGCTGGACGCCGCACTCGAGCGGGTGATCGAAGCGGCCCGCCACCACCTGGCCGCCGTACGCGCCGCGCAGGGCCGCGTCGACGACGACGACGTCTGGCAGGCGTACGTGGCGTTGAACAACGCGTCCTTCGCCTACGACGAGCAACTCCTCGACGCCTTCGGCGAGGTGACGCCGTGGGACGTCGACTCGATCGATCCGAACGAGGCCGACGAGCGCTTCGGTGGCGAGGGTGTCGAGGCCAGCGACCCGCACCCGCGGGTGATCTCGGTGCGGCAACGCCGCGACTACCGGGTGCCGAGCATCTCCGCGCTGCTGCGGGCGGCCGAGGCGGCCCGCCGCGAGGGCACCCCGGAGGACGACGAGCCGGCGCCCGTGGAGGGGGTCGGCGAGGCGGTGCTGGAGCTGCTGCAGAGCGGCGACGGCTCGCTCGGCGCGCTGGACGTCCCGGAGCTGGAACCGCTCGACGGGGTGGTCATGGTCAGCGAGGTGGGCACCCCTGTCGACCTGGAGTCGTTCGACGACGACGACGCGGTCGGTCCGTTCCAGCCGGCCGGCGACGACCGGCTCGTCGGTCGACTCGACGAGCACCCGTTCCTGGAGCTCGACGACGACCACGACCACGCCGGGCACCAGCACTAGGGCCAGGAGCCGTACGACGCCCGGGGCCCGACCGTACGCGGTTCGGGCCCCGGGCGTTCACCGCCCGTCCCGGCCTGGTGTCAGTACGACAGGCCCGGCTGCGGCTGGTTGACCCGTCGACGCCGCAACATGACCTGCCGAGTGCCGTCACGGAACAGCCGTACCCGGGCCAACTCCCATCCGGAGAACTCCGCCTGGATCGCCAACTGCGCCGCGGCGGTCAACCGGTCGACGTTCGGCGGCAGCCGCAGCGGCGCGTACTCGTAGTCCATAACGTCCATGCTGCCCAGCCCAGCGGCCGTTCGCCACCCCCTGGAGGGTGACCAACGCCGCTGCCGCGCGTGGTTCGTGCCGTCCTGGGCCGTCTCGGGTCACCCGTCGCGCTCGGGATAGCCGACCGGCACCGACGAGACGTCCTCCAACGCGGTGGTGATCTCCTCGGGCAGCGTGATCCGCTCGACCTGCAACGCGCCGAGCAGTTGCCCGACCGTCCGGGCGCCCAGGATCGGCGCGGTCACCCCCGGCCGGTCCCGGATCCAGGCCAGCGCTACCTCCAGCGGCGACACCCCCAGCCCGCCGGCCGCCGTCGCCACCGCCTCCACGATGCTCGAGCAGCGCGGCTCGAGGTAGGTCGAGACGAACCGCTCGAAGTGGGGGGAGGCGGCCCGGGAGTCCGCCGGCCGCCCGTGCCGGTACTTGCCGGTGAGCACACCCCGACCCAGCGGCGACCAGGGCAGCACGCCGAGGCCCAGCGCGTCAGCGGCCGGCAGCACCTCCCGTTCCACGCCCCGTTCCAGCAGCGAGTACTCCACCTGGGCGGCGACCACCGGCGCGCGGCCCGGCCAGGCCGTCTGCCAGGCGGCGGCCCGCGCGGTCTGCCAGCCGGAGAAGTTCGACACCCCCACGTACCGGACCTTGCCGCTGGCCACCGCGTGGTCCAGCGCCGCCAGGGTCTCCTCCAGGGGGGTGTCCGGGTCGTACCCGTGCAGCTGGAACAGGTCGACGTGGTCGGTGCCGAGCCGGCGCAGCGACGCCTCCAGGGTGCGCAGCAGGTGGCCTCGAGAGCCGTCGCGCCGCCGGCCGCTGCCCGGGCGCAACCCCGCCTTTGTGGCGATCAGCAGTTCGTCGCGCGGGACGAGGGTGCCCAGCAGCGAACCGATCACCGACTCGGCGTCGCCGTCGCCGTACACGTCGGCGGTGTCGATCAGGTTGCCGCCCGCGTCCAGGAAACTCTTCAACTGGGCGGCCGCATCGTCGGCGTCGGTGTCCCGGCCCCAGGTCATGGTGCCGAGCGCGAGCCGCGAAACCGCCAGCCCGCTTCGGCCGAGCGGTCGCTGTTGCATGGGTGAACCTTATTTCGAACCCGCCGCCACGGATATCCTCGCTCCCGTCATCTCTGGCGGTTCTGCCGGTTCCGCCTCCGGCAGGCACCTCGACGGACGGGGGATCATTGGCGGTGAGCCGGTGATCGAGTCCGTTTTCGGCATTGCGTAACCTGGTGCGACCTGTGCCACGGATGGGGGAGGACCAGTGCGACTCGGGCTCAGCCTCGGATACCAGACAGCGTGGAGTACGCCGGCCGACCACCTGGCGCTGGCCCAGGAGGCGGACCGCCTCGGCTATTCGGTGGTGTGGGCGGCGGAAGCGTACGGCTCCGACTCGCCCAGCATGCTCGCCTGGATGGCCGGCCAGACGCAACGGATCGACGTGGGCGCGGCGGTCATGCAGATCCCCGCCCGCACGCCGGCCGCCACGGCGATGACGGCCGCCACCATCGACGCGCTCTCCGGCGGCCGGTTCCGGCTCGGCCTGGGCGTCTCCGGCCCGCAGGTCTCCGAGGGCTGGCACGGTGTGCGGTTCGGCAAGCCCCTCGGGCGGACCCGCGAGTTCGTCGACATCGTCAAGCTGGCCATCGCCCGCAAGGAGGTGGCGTACGACGGCGAGCACTACACACTGCCGCTGCCCGACGGCCCCGGCAAGGCGCTGCGGCTGAGCTTCCACCCGCCGCGCGAGCACATACCGATCTACCTGGCCGCCGTCGGCCCGAAGAACCTGGAGCTGGCCGGCGAGATCGCCGACGGCTGGCTCGCCGTCTTCTACGCCCCCGAGTTCGCCGACGAGCACCTCGCCGCCGTCTCCGCCGGCCGGGCCAAGGCGGGCAAGGAACTGGCCGGCTTCGACGTGGTGCCGTCCGTGCCGGTCGTCATCGGCGACGACGTCGCGTCCTGCGCCGAGCTGGTCCGCTGGTACGCCGCGCTCTACGTCGGCGGGATGGGCAGCCGGCAGCAGAACTTCTACAACCAGCTTGCCACCCGGATGGGTTACGGCGACGCCGCCCGCGAGGTCCAGGACCTCTACCTGGCCAAGCGCCAGCGCGACGCCGCGGCGGCCGTACCCATGGAGTTCATCGACCGTACGTCGCTGCTCGGCCCGAAGGAGCGCATCGCCGAGAGGATGCGTGAGTACGCCGCCTCCGGCGTCACCACGCTCTCGGTGAGCCTGTTCGTGGCGGACCGGGACAGCGGCGTGCAGACCCTGCGTACCGTGGCCGAGGCGCTCGACCTGTCCGGAGTTGGCGAGTGACCTGGATCGAGGCCATCGTCCTGGGCATCGTCCAGGGGCTCACCGAGTTCCTGCCGGTCAGCTCGTCGGGGCATCTGCGGATCACCTCGGCGATCTTCTTCGACCGCGACGCCGGCGCGTCGTTCACCGCGGTCACCCAGCTCGGCACCGAGGCCGCCGTGCTGATCTACTTCGCGAAGGACATCTGGCGGATCACCCGTACCTGGCTGGTCGGGCTCAGGGACAGGTCGGTGCGCTCCAGCCTCGACTACCGGATGGGCTGGTACGTGATCGTCGGCTCGATCCCCATCGGGCTGTTCGGGTTCCTCTTCAAGGACCAGATCAAGACGGCCGGGCGCAACCTGTGGGTGGTGTCGACCACGCTGATCGTGTTCGCGTTCGTGCTGGCCTTCGCCGAGTACTGGGGTCGGCAGACGCGCACGCTGGAGAACTTCCGGATGAAGGACGGCATCGTGATGGGCTTCGCCCAGGCGATGGCGCTGGTCCCCGGCGTGTCCCGCTCCGGGGGGACGCTCACCGCCGGACTGCTGCTCAACCTGACCCGGGAGGCGGCGGCACGCTACTCGTTCCTGCTGGCCATCCCGGCGGTGGTGATGTCGGGGGTGTTCAGTCTCGGGGACGTCTTCGAACCGTCCGCCCCGGGCACGTCCGTACCCTCGGTCGCGCAGACGATCGTGGCCACCGCCATCGCCTTCGGCATCGGCTACGCGGCCATCGCCTGGCTGCTGCGCTACGTCGCCCACCACACGCTGTACGTCTTCGTGCTGTACCGGGTCGCGCTGGGCACCCTGGTCCTCGCCCTCCTGCTGACCGGCACGATCAGCGCCACCTGATCCGCTCCCTGCGGGTACGACGATGGCCGGCACCCCGTGCGGGGTGTCGGCCATCGGTGGTTCTTAGCTGTTCCAGTGCTGGGCGACCAGGTCGGTGGCCTGCTGCTCCCACTGGGCGTACGCGTCCGGGTAGGCGGAGACCTGTACGGTCTGGGCGGCGTCGGTCAGCGGCATGTCCTGCCAGCCGTCGACCTGCTTGAGGCCCTTGAGGAACGCGGTCGTGGGGGGTCATTCCCCGGGGTCGGCGAGCTGCCTTTGCTCTGCTTCAGCCCAGGAAACACCTGCCGTTCGATAATCGGACACCGGGTGTCTCCTGGGCTGAAGCAGAGCAAAGGACGCGAGCTGAGGGGGCCTGGCCCGACGGGCGGGCGGTGACCCGTGGTCCTTCGATCGTCCGAGAGCGACGAGTTCCGGCACGCCACGAGGCCCGCTTGCGGATGCACCCGGTCACACCCCACATCCCCCACACGCCACGAGACCGGCCAATCGCACCCAGCGGAGGCGATCCGACGCGGTGATCGACTCCAGTTCACTGAACTCGGGGTGTCCGGGACCGGTCGATACCGCCAGATCGGCGACGTCTTGTCGATCACGCCGATCCGGGGCGGCGTGGCCGGGGCCCGTGGCACTCGGGAGGTACCGGGGAGGCCTAGGGTGATCGTGTGGCGACCCTTCTGCTTCTGCGACACGGCCGTACCACCGCGAACGCCGACGGCGGCCTGGCCGGCCGGCAGCCGGTCGAGCTGGACGACACCGGGCGCGCCCAGGCCACCGCGGTCGGCGAGCGGCTGCGGTCGGTGCCGCTGGCAGCGGTCGTCACCAGTCCGCTGATCCGCTGCCGGCAGACCCTGGAGCTGGCCTTGCCGCAGGCCACGCCGGTTGTCGAGGAGGGCCTGATCGAGTGTGACTACGGCAGCTGGGAGGGGCAGCCGCTGAAGAAGCTGGCCAAGGAGCCTCTCTGGCCGGTGGTCCAGCAGCACCCCAGCGCGGCGGTCTTCCCGCAGGGCGAGGCGATGGCGGCGATGGCGGCCCGCGCGGTGGCGGCCGTCCGCGATTGGGACGCCCGGGTGAGCGCGGAGCACGGGCCCGAGGCGGTCTGGTTGGCGTGCAGCCACGGCGATGTGATCAAGGCCATCGTGGCGGACGCGCTCGGCGTACACCTGGATGCCTTTCAGCGGATCGTGGCCGACCCGGCGTCGGTGACCGCGATCCGCTTCACGCCGCTGCGTCCGTTCCTGGTCCGGCTCAACGACACCGGCGGTGACCTCGCCGCGCTGGTTCCGCCGCCGCGCAAGCGGCGTCGGCGGGCCACGCGGGCGGCCGACTCGGACGCCGCTGTCGGCGGCGGAGCGGGCGCGGCCAGGTGAGAAACACCGCCACGCCCGGGTGTGGCCCCCGCTACACCGGGCGCGTTGCCCCTGCGGCGATTCGGGTCGGTGGGGTGCGCGACGCCATGGTGGGCCGGATAGGGTCGTGGGTATGACCCACCAGGTGCACGCCTTCGAACCGCCGGAGCGGTTCGTCGCCGGGACTGTCGGGCCGCCGGGGGAGCGCACGTTCTTCCTGCAGGCCCGCGGCGGCGGCAGGCTGGTCAGCGTCGCGCTGGAGAAGGTCCAGGTGTCCCTGCTCGCCGAGAAGCTGGAGGAGCTGCTGACCGAGGCGCAGCGTCGCTTCGGGGTGGACCTGCCCGAGCTGGCGCCGGTGATCGGCGACAACGAGCCGCTGGACACCCCGGTCGACGAGGAGTTCCGGGTCGGGACCCTCGGGCTGGCCTTCGACGTCGACACCGCGACAGTGGTGATCGAGGCGATCGCCGCCGGCGAGGTGGAGCCCGAGGTCGAGCTGGGCGACGAGGACGACGACGAAGACGACGAGGACGAGGAGCCGGACGAGGACCTGGACCGGCTGCGCGTCCGGCTCACGCCGCAGGCGACCCGCCAGTTCATCGAGCGGGCCCGGAGGGTCGTCAACGCCGGCCGGCCGCCGTGCCCGCTGTGCGGCCAGCCGTTGGATCCCGCCGGGCACCTGTGCCCGCGGCACAACGGTTACCACCGGTGACCTTGTCCGGCCTTCAGCCCCTGCACGACGGTGATGCCGCGCTGCGGCTGCTGCGCGACGGCACGATCGACCTGGAGGGTCGGCTGGTCGACGCGTCGAACACCACGCTGCGGGGCATCCTGACCCTCGACGGCGTGACGGCCCGCTGTGTCTACAAGCCGGTACGCGGGGAGCGCCCGCTGTGGGACTTCCCGGACGGCACCCTCGCCGGCCGGGAGGTGTCGGCGTACCTGGTGTCCCACGCCACCGGATGGGACCTGGTCCCGCCCACCATCCTTCGCGACGGTCCGTTCGGCCCCGGCTCCTGCCAACTCTGGATCGACGAGCCGGAGGACGCCGAGCCGCTGGTCGGGTTCGTGCCGGCCGAGGAGGTGCCGCCGCGCTGGTTCCCGATCGCGGCGGCCCGGGACGACGACGGCGCCGCGTACGCCCTCGCGCACGCAGACGATCCACGGCTGGCCCGCCTCGCCGTGCTCGACGCGGTGATCAACAATGCGGACCGCAAGGGCGGGCACGTGCTCGTCGGCGCCGACGACCGCATCTACGGCGTGGACCACGGGGTGAGTTTCCACGTCGAGGACAAGCTTCGTACCGTGCTCTGGGGTTGGGCCGGCAAGCAGTTGCCGCCGGACGCCGTGGAGATGCTCGACGGGCTCGCCGGACAGGTCGCCGGGGCGCTCGGCGAGGAGCTTGCCGACCACCTGACGATCAGCGAGATCGGCGAACTCGCCGCCCGTGTCGACCTGCTGCGGGAGACCGGCCGCTTCCCGCAGCCGCCGGAGGACTGGCCGGCGATACCGTGGCCACCCATGTGAGTCCCCTGTCATCTTGATCACCCGTGGGGCATCCCGGTGCCGCCTGAGGGCTGGTTAGGCTGAGGCCATGGAGTCTTGGGCGGGACACGAGGTGCCACGGCTGCCGGGTCGGGGCGAGCCGTTGGCGTTGTACGACTCGGCGCGACAGGGTGTCCACCCCAGCGACCCGGCCGACGCGGCGAGCATGTACGTCTGCGGCATCACCCCGTACGACGCGACCCACCTCGGTCACGCCGCCACCATGATCACTTTCGATCTCGTGCAGCGGATGTGGCGCGACGCCGGCCGTCCGGTGCGCTACGTGCAGAACGTCACCGACATCGACGACCCCCTGCTGGAGCGGGCCGCCCGCGACGGTGAGGACTGGGTGGTCCTGGCGATGCGGGAGACCGCGCTGTTCCGCGAGGACATGGAGGCGCTGCGGATCATCCCGCCGGAGCGTTACGTGGGCGCGGTCGAGTCGATCCCGGACATCGCCGACAAGGTCGAGGTGCTGGTCAAGGACGGTGCCGCGTACCGGCTCGACGACGGCACCGGCGACGTTTACTTCGACATCTCCGCCACCGGCCGGTTCGGCTACGAGTCGAACCTGACCCGCGAGCAGATGCTGGAGATCTTCCCCGAGCGCGGCGGTGACCCCGACCGGGCTGGCAAGCGCGACGCCCTCGACCCGCTGCTGTGGCGCGGGGCCCGCGAGGGCGAGCCGTCCTGGCCGGGCGGGGAGTTGGGCCCGGGCCGCCCCGGGTGGCACATCGAGTGCGCGGTCATCGCACTGAACCTGCTCGGCGACCGCATCGACGTGCAGGGCGGTGGCAACGACCTGCTCTTCCCGCACCACGAGGCGTCCGCCGCGCACGCCGAGCGGCTCACCGGGCAGACGCCGTTCGCCGAGCACTACGTGCACGCGGGGATGATCGGCCTGAACGGCGAGAAGATGTCCAAGTCCCGCGGCAACCTGGTCTTCGTCTCCCGGCTGCGCGCCGACAAGGTCGACCCGATGGCGATCCGGCTCGCGTTGATCTCCGGGCACTACCGCAGCGACCGTACCTGGACCGACGACCTGCTCACGGCCGCGCAGGAGCGGCTGGACCGCTGGCGGCGGGCCGCCGCGGCGCCCGCCGGGCCGTCCGGGGCCGAGCTGCTGGCCGGGGTACGCGCCAGACTGGCCGACGACCTCGACACCCCCGGCGCCCTGGCGGCAGCGGACCGCTGGGCCGAGGCAACCCTGGCCGGCGCAACGGACGACCCCGAAGCCCCGGCCCTGTTCGCGAAGACGGTGGACGCCCTCCTAGGCATCCGCCTCTAAAACACCCGCCCCGGCCGCCGTGCCCCTTATGCGAGGCCTCACAAGTCCATGATCGACGCGAACCCCTCACCTACTGCGCCGATCTTGCACTTTCGGACGTAACGAAAGTTGCCAATCGGGGCAAAGGGGCGACACAAAGTGCAAGATCGGCGGGGCGGAATGGGGCGAGGCAGGGCAGGGCGGGGTGGGGTTAGCCCAGGACCAGGCCGGGGTCGGGGTCCGGGTCGGGGGCTGGGGCGGGGATCTGGTACTCCTCGGTGAGGGTGGTCATGGGTCCGGGCCAGGTCGCCTGGGCCACCTCGATCGGCTTGCGGTGCGCGTCGTACGCGACGTGCAGCAGGTGCAGCACCGGGGTGTCGGGCCGGATCTGCAGCGTCTCGGCCTCGTCTCGGCTGGGCTGGCGGGCGGTGATGGTGTCGGTGGCCGAGACGTACCGACGGCCGGTCGCCTCCTCGGCCTCCTGGTAGAGCGGCCGGCCGAACGCCTCGGCGCGCTCCAGTGAGGTGCCGGCGGTGTTGGCGGGCAGGAACCAGGAGGCGCCCACCTCGACGGGGGAGTCGTCGGTGCGGACGAGGTGGCGGCGGCAGAGCAGGTTGGTGCCGTCGGTGACGCCGAACGCGTCGGCGACCTCGGCGGGCGCGGGGGCGAGACCGACCGAGACGAGTTGCTGACGGTACCGGGCGGCGAGGTCGGTGTGGTAGCCGCGGAAGCCGCCGTACCGGCCCCGGGAGAGGCGGTTCAGTCGACGCCGGGTGCCCCGGACGTACGTACCCGAGCCGGGTTTGGTGATCAGGATGCCCTCGACCCGCAGCTGGTCGACGGCGCGTTGGACGGTCTGCTTGGCGACGCCGAACATCTCGGCGATGGCCGGAATGGACGGCAGTCGTTCACCCGGCCCCCAGTCGCCGCGGCGGACCTGGACCTTGAGCTGCGCGGCGATCTGCCGGTGTGGAAACTCGGCGGCCCCGGGGTTGATCTGCACACCAGCCTCCCTTGATCACATCTAGGTTCCTAGGATGCCCTAGCGGGTGTGCCGGCGCCACCCCTGACACGCGAAAAACGGGCCCCCGGACCGCGAAGGTCCGAGGGCCCGCAGAAGGCCAGTGCTCCCAGAAGCCAGTGCTCCCAGAGGCCAGTGCTGCTACCAGGAACCGGCGGTGGGGCCGGCCGAACCGCCCCGACGCCGCAGGTACTTCTCGAACTCCTGGGCGATCTCGTCACCGGTCAACGGGGTGATGCCCTCGTCGCCGACGCGCTCCTCCAACTCGCGGACGTACTCGCCCAACTCGGCGTCCTGCTCGGCGGCGCTGCGTACGCGCTGCTCCCACTCGGCGGACTCCTCGGCCAGGTCGGCCATCGGCACCGGCAGGTCGACGACCTCCTCGACGCGGTGCAGCAGAGCGAGGGTGGCCTTGGGGCAGGGCGGGTTGTTGGCGTAGTGCGGCACGTGCACCCAGAACGACACGGCGTCGACCTCGGCGCGGGCGCACGCGTCGTGCAGCACGCCGACGATGCCGGTCGGCCCGTCGTAGCGGGTCGGGGTGAGCTGGTAGCGCTCGGCGGCCTGCGCGTCCGAGGCGCTGCCGCTGATGGGCAACGGCCGGGTGTACGGCACGTCGGCCAGCAACGCGCCGAGCAGCACGACCCGTTCCACCTCCAGGCTGTGGCAGATCTCCAGCACCTGTTCGCAGAATGTCCGCCAGCGCATGCTGGGCTCGATGCCCCGGATCAGCACCACGTCACGGTCGGTGCCCTCGGGGCTCGCCACCATGAACCGGGTCGTCGGCCACTCCACGCGGCGGGTCTCCCCGTCGGCCATGGTGATGGTGGGCCGGCTGACCTGGAAGTCGTAGAAGTCCTCCGGGTCCAGCTCGGTGATCTGCCGGGCGTTCCAGACCTGCTCGAGGTGCTCGACGGCCGCGGTGGACGCGTCGGCGGCGTCGTTCCAGCCCTCGAACGCGGCGATGGCCACGGGGGACCGCAGGACAGGCAGTCCGTCGAACTCGGTCACGCCGTCACCTCACCCTGCTCGTCGCGGCCGATACCGGGACCGCGCCCGGTTGTCGGACCGTGGTGCACGATGGCGTCCCTGTTCTCCTTCACGTCCGCCAGCCTACGTGCCGGGCAGGGATGCGGCCCGTCGGCCGCGCCGGTCCGCCCGGTCGGTGACCGGGCATACGGCGGCGAACCGGACAGCGTGATCCGCCCGACACAATATGGGATCGGGCGCGGAGGGCGCTCGAGTTCGCCTGCGGCCGCACTAACCTGAACGGGTGCGGAACTCGTTGCTGGATGTGCTGGCCGACCGGATCCTCATCGCCGACGGCGCGATGGGCACGATGCTGCATGCCGCCGACCTCACGCTCGACGACTTCGACGGCCTTGAGGGATGCAACGAGATCCTCAACGTCACCCGTCCCGACGTGGTGCGGGGGGTGCACGACGCATACCTGGCCGCCGGCGCGGACTGCGTGGAGACCAACACGTTCGGGGCCAACCTGGCCAACCTCGGCGAGTACGACATCCCGCACCGCATCCGCGAGCTGGCCGAGGCGGGCGCGCGGATCGCCCGGGAGGCCGCCGACGCGGCCAGCACTCCCGAACGCCCCCGGTTCGTGCTCGGTTCGATCGGTCCGGGCACCAAGCTGCCCACCCTCGGGCACGCCGACTACGCGACCCTGCGCGACGCGTACCAGGAGAACGCCGCCGGCCTGATCGCCGGCGGCGCGGACGCGCTGATCATCGAGACCTGCCAGGACCTGTTGCAGGTCAAGGCGGCGGTGATCGGCTCGAAGCGGGCGATGGCCGAGCTGGACCAGCAGGTGCCGATCATCTGTCACGTGGCCGTGGAGACCACCGGCACGATGCTGGTGGGCAGCGAGATCGGCGCGGCCCTCGCGGCCATCGAGCCGCTCGGGGTCGACCTGATCGGGCTGAACTGTTCGACCGGCCCGGCCGAGATGAGCGAGCACCTGCGCTACCTGTCGCAGCACTCCCGCATCCCGCTGTCGGTGATGCCCAACGCCGGCCTGCCGGTGTTGACGGCCGACGGCGCGTACTTCCCGCTGACTCCCGTGGAGCTGGCCGAGTCCCTGGAACGGTTCATCACCGAGTACGGCGTGGGGCTCGTCGGCGGCTGCTGCGGCACCACCCCGGAGCACATCCGGGTGCTGTCCGAGCGGCTGCACGGCAGCGTCGCCCCGGCCCGCGAGGCCCGGCACGAGGCCGGCGTCTCCTCGGTGTACCACCCGGTGCCGTTCGCCCAGGACGCGTCGGTGCTGATGGTGGGGGAGCGGACCAACGCCAACGGCTCGAAGGCGTTCCGCGAGGCGATGCTCGACGGTGACTGGCGGGCCTGCGTGGAGATCGCCCGCAGTCAGGCCCGCGACGGCTCGCACCTGCTCGACCTGTGCGTCGACTACGTCGGGCGCGACGGCACGCAGGACATGCGCGAGTTGGCCGCTCGGTTCGCCACCGCGTCGACGCTGCCGATCATGTTGGACTCCACCGAGCCGGCGGTCATCGAGGCCGGGCTGGAGATGCTCGGCGGTCGCTGCGTGGTCAATTCGGTGAACTTCGAGGACGGCGACGGCCCGGAGTCCCGCTACGGGCGGGTGATGCCGGTGATCCGGGAGCACGGAGCCGCAGTTGTGGTGATGTGCATCGACGAGGAGGGGCAGGCGCGCACCGCCGCGGACAAGGTCCGCATCGCCTCGCGCACCATCGACGACCTGACCGGCAGGTGGGGGATGGACCTCTCCGACATCCTCATCGACACGCTGACCTTCCCGATCGCGACGGGGCAGGAGGAGACCCGCCGCGACGGCATCGAGACGATCGAGGCGATCCGGGAGATCGCCCGGCGTTACCCGGGCGTCAACTTCACCCTGGGCATCTCGAACATCTCCTTCGGCCTCAACCCGGCCGCTCGGCAGGTGCTCAACTCCGTGTTCCTGCACGAGTGCGTGCAGGCCGGCCTGACCTCCGCGATCGTGCACGCCAGCAAGATCCTGCCGATGTCGAAGATCCCCGACGAGCAGCGTGAGGTCGCCCTGGACATGGTCTACGACCGACGCCGCGAGGGGTACGACCCGTTGCAGCGCTTCCTCGAACTCTTCGAGGGTGTCGACGTGACCAGTGCCCGGGCCAGCCGGGCGCAGGAGCTGGCGGCGCTGCCGCTGGACGAGCGACTCAAGCGGCGCATCATCGACGGTGAGCGCAACGGCCTGGAGGCCGACCTCGACGAGGCGATGGCCGGCGGCCGGTCCCCGCTGTCGATCATCAACGACATCCTGCTGGACGGCATGAAGGTCGTCGGTGAGCTGTTCGGCTCCGGGCAGATGCAACTGCCGTTCGTGCTCCAGTCGGCCGAGGTGATGAAGACCGCAGTGGCGTACCTGGAGCCGCACATGGAGGCCACCGAGGACGGCGGCAAGGGCCGCATCGTGCTGGCCACCGTGCGCGGCGACGTGCACGACATCGGCAAGAACCTGGTCGACATCATCCTGTCCAACAACGGCTACGAGGTCGTCAACATCGGCATCAAGCAGCCGATCAGCGCGATCCTCGACGCGGCCGAGCAGCACCGCGCCGACGCGATCGGCATGTCCGGGCTGCTGGTCAAGAGCACGGTCATCATGAAGGAGAACCTGGCCGAGATGGCCACGCGCGGCGTTGCCGAGCGCTGGCCCGTCCTGCTCGGTGGGGCGGCGCTGACCCGGTCGTACGTCGAGGACGACCTGCGCGCGACGTACCCCGGGCAGGTGCACTACGCCCGTGACGCGTTCGAGGGCCTGTCCCTGATGGACCGCGTGATGACCGCCAAGCGCGGCGGCGCCCCGGTCGTCGACCCGGAGCGCGAGGCCGCGCTCGCCACTCGCCGGGCCCGCCGCGAGCGGCAGCGCGCGGTGGTCACCGAGTCGCTGCCGGAACTGCACGACTCCTCGGTCCGCTCCAATGTGGCCCTCGACGTGGAGGTGCCCACCCCGCCGTTCTTCGGCACGCGGGTGGTCAAGGGCGTGCCGATGGCCGACTACGCGGCGCTGCTCGACGAACGGGCCACATTCCGTGGGCAGTGGGGGCTCAACGGCGCCCGGGGCGGCAACGGACCCTCCTACGACGAGCTGGTCGAGACCGAGGGCCGCCCGCGACTGCGGTACTGGCTGGACCGGCTGATCGCCGACCAGGTCCTGGAGGCAGCCGTGGTGTACGGCTACTTCCCCGCGTACTCCGAAGGAAATGACCTGGTGGTGCTCGACGAGAACGGGCACGCGGAGCGCGCCCGGTTCTCGTTCCCCCGCCAACGCCAGGAGCGACGGCTCTGCCTCGCGGACTTCTTCCGGCCCAAGGGCGACCAGCTCGACGTGGTCGCGCTGCAACTGGTCACGGTCGGGCAACCCGTCAGCGAGTACGCGGCGAAGCTGTTCGCCCGCAACGAGTACCGCGACTACCTGGAGGTGCACGGGCTGTCCGTGCAGCTCACCGAGGCCCTGGCCGAGTACTGGCACCGGCGGGTGCGCGCCGAACTGACCCTGCCCGACGGGCGCCCGCTGGGCCACGACGACCCGCAAGACCTGGCGGGCATCCTGCGCAACGACTACCGGGGCTGCCGGTACGCGTTCGGCTACCCGGCCTGCCCCGATCTGGAGGACCGGGCGAAGATCGTGGATCTGTTGGGCGCGGAGCGGATCGGCGTCGAGCTGTCGGAGGAGTTCCAGCTCATGCCGGAGCAGGCCACCGACGCCATCGTGGTCCACCACCCCGAGGCCAGCTACTTCAACGCCAAATAACGGGCGCACGGATTGCGCTGGACGGCTATCTCTGCCAGCCGTAATTGGTGGCGCAGTTCAGGAAACCCTGTTGACTGCATGAGGGTCAAGGGCCGCTGATCCCAGCACTACGTGCGGAGAGTGTCGACGAGCTTTTGAACCTGGACGCGGATGTCGTCGCGTACCTGACGGACGACGTCGAGGGGTTGACCCGCTGGGTCGGTGAGTTTCCAGTCTTCGTAGCGTTTGCCGGGGAAGACGGGGCAGGCGTCGCCGCAGCCCATGGTGATGATGACGTCGCTGGCTTCGGCCGTGTCCCAGGTGAGCTTGGCGGGCGATTGGCTGGTGATGTCGATGCCGACCTCCCGCATGGCTTCGACGGCGACCGGGTTGATGTGGTCGGCGGGCTCGCTGCCGGCGGAGCGGACCTCAACGGTGTCGCTGGCGAGGTGGCGTAGCCAGCCGGCGGCCATCTGGGAGCGGCCGGCGTTGTGGACGCAGACGAATAGGACGGTGGGCTTGCTGCTCATCGAGCTTCGGTCTCCTGGGTGAGGCGGGGCACGACGACGGCGTTGGCGGTGTCGGCGGCGTGGGGGTACCAGGCGGCGATGGCGGCGACGGCGACCAGGCCGCCGACGAGCTGGGCGGCGATGAAACCGGGTACCGAGGTGGGGGCGATACCGGCGAAGGTGTCGGTGAAGGCCCGGCCGATGGTGACGGCGGGGTTCGCGAACGACGTCGACGAGGTGAACCAGTAGGCCGCGCCGATGTAGGCGCCCACGGCGGCCGGGGCTGCTGTGGCGCGGCCGGAGCGGGCGAGGGCGAAGACCAGGACGACCAGGCCTGCGGTGGCGACGACCTCGGCCAGCCACAGGTTCCCGCCGCTCCGCTCGGTGCGGGACCAGGCCACGGCCGGCACGTCAAACATCAGGTCAGCCAGCACCGTGCCGGCGATGGCTCCGCCGGTCTGCGCGGCGGTGTAGGCGGCGAGGTCCCGGGTGGTGAGGCCGAGGCCGGCGCGGCGGCCGAGCCACCAGTCGACGACGGAGACGATCGGGTTGAAGTGCGCGCCGGAGACCGGGCCAAAGGTCAGGATCAGCGCGCCCAGGGCCAGGGCGGTGGCGATCGCGTTTTCCAGGAGTTGGAGACCGACGTCAGTGGGGGAGAGCCGGGCGGCGGCGATCCCGGAGCCGACGACGGCGGCGACCAGCAGGGCGGTGCCGGCGCACTCCGCCGACGCCCGCCGGGGCAGGGTGCGGCTCACGCGGCGGCGGCCGGGGCGGCGGAGATGTCCAGTAGCGCGCCGAGCTTGCGGAATGCCTCCGGCTTGGCCCGGTACCAGACCCAGGTGCCGCGCCGCTCCGAGTCGACCAAGCCGGCTTCGCGCAACAGCTTGAGGTGGTGGGAGATGGTCGGCCCGGACAGGTCGAACGCCGGAGTCAGATCACAGACGCAGATCTCGGGGACCGACGCGATCATCGACATCAGCCGCAGCCGGACCGGGTCACCCAGGGCCTTGAACAGCGGCGCGACCAGCGCCGCCTGATCGGCGTCCATGGGGCGGGCCGCTATCGGGGAGCAGCAGGCGACCGCGTTGAGGTCCACCACCGGCAGCTCTTGTTTCGACATTTCTCTAGCTTGACAGACTTCGAAACAGGGGGCAACGTAGGTCTTGCTTCGATAAACATCTAGGCAAGGAGATGGCCATGTCCCGCGTTCAGCTCGCCCTGCGCGTGTCCGACCTCGAAGGCTCGGTGGCCTTCTACTCGAAGCTGTTCGGCGTCGAGCCGGCCAAGCGTCGCCCCGGCTACGCCAACTTCGCCGTCGAGAACCCGCCGCTCAAGCTCGTCCTGTTGGAGGGCGAGGCCGACCAGCCCACCGTGATGGACCACCTGGGCGTCGAGGTGCCCACCACCGACGAGGTCAACGCCGCTACCAAGCGCCTCACCGACTCCGGCCTGATCACGTTGGAGGAGAACGACACCGAGTGCTGCTACGCGCTCCAGGACAAGGTGTGGGTGCGCGGTCCCGGCAACGAGCCATGGGAGGTCTACACCGTCAAGGCCGACTCCCCGCAGTTGGAGAAGGCCACCGAGAGCGCCTGCTGCACCCCGGCCGCCGAGAAGGAGCCGGCCACCAGCGGGGCCGCAGCAAGCTGCTGCTGATCGTTGCGCCCTCGTGCGCCCGTCCTCGATCCAGGAGGCGGGCGCGCAGCGCTGGGGCACGACGGGGGCACAAGACAGCGTGAAACGTCGTCAACCAGCGCGACACGACGAGGACCCGGAGCTGCCCCCAACAGCGTGCGGGCAGCGTTGCCGGAGGTCACAAAGATGCCGCACCAAGTTCCGCTTCAACGTCTGACACCGCGTAGAAGAAGCGCTTGTCAGTCAGAGCATTGCAGCAAGCATGGTGCCGATCAGACCCGCAGCCCAAACGCCAAACCAGGACCACAAGGCAGCGCGGCCATAGGGAAGGGCGCGGATGGCGGTGTAGAAGCGACGGTGCCGTTGTCGCGGACCTCGATCCGGTAGCCCGGTTGCGCCGTGTCGCCAGCAAGCTCCCATTGAGGAGCCGAGACCGAGCCGTCTTCAGCCGTGAACTTCCCCCAGCACCACCGGGTCTCGTGGCGGTCGTCGGAGACGCGCACACAGCTCGGGTGGTCCGGTCACGGGCTGGAAATTCTCCATGTGCCAGTTGGCGCGCAAGGAGGAGCGGCTCTAGTGGGAGACAGTGAGCGCCGTGAAAGGGGACCAGCCGGACGCGTTGGTCTTGACGATTTGCACTGTCTCGGTCAGACGCGGTGGAAGATCGCGTTGAGCCTGCTGGAACTGCTCCGTGCCAAGATGCGCCGCGTTGGCCGCCTCGTCTTTCCAGAACTCAACGAGAATATATTCGGTGGGATCATCGAGGCCGCGCGACCAGTCGAAGGATACGCAGCCCGGCTCTTTTCGGGTGTCGAGGGTGTACTCACGAATGATTTCTGGCCATCGGTCTGCGTCTTCCGGGCGCACTCGAAACCGTGCAGTTACGATGATCATGGTCAGCCCCTCGTCTCAAAGTCTCCGGGTCGGTGTCGGTGGTCTCGGCGATACGTCGATCCTAGGATCGTCGGTGTCCCAAAACTCGAACAAGCAGTTTTCTGACCCGTTTGCTCGACGTCTGCCGTCGGGCGGTGGAGGTCGGCGGGGCGGCATCGCCGGCCGGGCGCCCGAGCCTCGCGCTCCGGCTGGCGACCTCGCGTCCACGACGGGAGATCGGAGGTGTAGGGGGTTCAGATCCCCTCGCGTCTCGGGTTGCCGCCCTTCGCGAGATCGTGCCGCATCCAAGCCGTCCAACGAGAGCCAACGGCGGCCATCGTCGACCATCCATGCCAGGTGTGGCAGCAGCTCGAACCCGCAGTCATCCGGTTTGATCGACCATCCCCCTGGCTGGACCAATACAACGCCAAGCGAGGACCTCGGGCTGCGGCGGCGTTGACAGTCGAATTCGCCTGATGGCAGCCCCTGCGGACAGCCGCACTCCACGAGGGACGATCCGTGGGCGCGGCCGTCGATGAGCGATCCGAATCGCCGCAGGTCGGCCGGCTTGAGGGCGAAGTGACCCTTTTAACACGTCTTCTGGTGAACTCGGTGGTGCTCCTCCACGTCGGTGGCGACGTCGACTACTTTTCGGAGGACCACTTGCGCAATCAGCCCCATCCCGAACCGCCGCTGTGGCTCCAGGCAGCCGAGACGGCCGGGGCGTCGGTACTCCGCGAGATGAATGCGCCCTGGTTGCCGGCGCTGGCGGGCATCTGGGCGGCGAGCGTCACGCTGTTCGCCTACGCGCCGGTCGCCACGGCCATCAGTCGCCGACTCCGCGGCGAGCGGCGGGCGAATGTCGTCGAGGAACTGTTCACGCGGACCATGCTCGGGGTCTACCCAGGTGCGAAGCGGGACGAGCAGCGGCACCATCCGTCAAGGTCGAAGAGCCAGGACCGCTCCTACGAGGCGACCTTTCAACGACGGGACCCGCTCCACTCGACGGCTGTCTACACCGTCGTCGTACGCGATCTGCTGCGCATCCAGGAACTGTTCTACCGAAGACTGAACCACCCTGAACGGATAATGTACTGCCGTGACGCGAACGAGCGTATCGCTGCACAGTTGGCGCCCGACGGTCGAAGCCCGCAGACCTATGAGGAACTGGATTTCCACCATCAGGCCATCGTCGAACGTCAGATAACTGTCGACAGGCAGTTCTTCAGGTTGTACGAGACGTTCAGCGATCAGCAGGTGGCCGGCGCGCCCATCAGTGAGCTGACGCCGGTCAGCGCCCCGGCGCTGCCCCCCGTCGTCGTGGACGCGCTGGGTCTGGTCGAGGCCACCAGAGCACCGTTTCCCACCTTGGCGCCGTACCACCTGACCGCCCACGCGATGGCCGTCGGCTGACGGGTCCCCGTGTACGAAACGGCTGGACTGCTCCGCGCGGTGGGCGCGGAGCAGTCCAGCCGGATACCGCGTCCGGCGTGCCAGCTCGGCGAGGGGTGTGGTCACAAGGTGGTCGGGGAAGGATGACGGTCATGGTGGAGGCCTTCGTCGCGGAGCCGCCGTGCGCGGTGTGTGGGCAACCGGCGACCCACGTCGAACTCGTCGCACCGGATGCCCAGCCGGTCGGTTGGCAGGGCTGGTCACCGGCGCAGCGCGACGCCCACACCGCCGCGCGAGAGCGCCACAGCGGCCAGCGATGGTGGCTGCTGTATTCCGGGATTGCGGCGGGTAACGGGCTCGGCCGACCGGCGGACCCGGCAGAGGCACAGCGCATCGTCGACGCGTTCACCCAGCCGTACCGGTACGCCGCCGTCACGACTGCCGGCTTCTACGACGACGCCGGCTTCTGTGCGCGGTGCGACGCCCCGTACTGCTTCCACCACTGGAACGTGTCCAGCACCGGCTACGGACGGTGTCCCCGGGGGCACGGCAAGAGCCTCGACCCGCACTGGTCGTCCGACGACTAGTGCGGCACGATGACCGGTTCGGATGTGCGCTCCGCTGGGGCCGGCACCGGATTCGGCGATCCAGCGATTCGACGAAGCACGGCTGTAGCCCGCGCGGCTTGCGGCCCGGTGCATGTGGTCGCACCGTGACGGTGTGTGCACCGGTGTGGTACTGATCGGGTCGCTGGTGTGCTGTCTCGCTCGGAGGGTGTGGGCTGATGGATCCGGATGTGACTTCCCTGGCTGGTGCCGTGGTGCCATACGTGGCCGCGGCGGCCGGAGCGTACGGGGCGGGCGTGGTGGCGCGGGTGCAGGAGGTGGCGGCGGACGCGACGGTCGGCCTCGGCGGGCGGCTGTTGCGTCGGTTGCTGGGGCGGGAGGAGTCAGCGCCGCTGGTGGAGGCGGCGGTGCTCGATGTGGCTGAGGACCCGGCTGACGAGGACCGTTTGGCGGCGTTGCGTTTGCAGATCCGTAAGGCGGTGGCCGCCGACGCGCGGTTGGTCGCCGATCTGTCGGAGATGCTGGCGTCGGCGGGGGTGACGATCACCGCATCGGGCGAGCGGTCGGTCGCCAGCCAGACGATCAGCGGGGTGGTGATCACCGGGGATGGTGGCCAGGTGACTCGATGAGCGACCGGGATGCCGCCGACCGTGGCGCGGAGTCCGCCGGGGTAAGCGCCGAGGGCGGCAGGTCGGTCGCGGCGGGTGAGATCAGCGGGCTCGCCATCACGGGGAACGACGCGAAGGTCGATGCGCGGCGGATCGAACTGCATCGGGCGTCGACGGCACCCGATACGGGGGCTCGATTGCACAACCTTCCCAAGCCGGCGACGCGGTTGTTCGTGGGCCGTCAGGAGGAGTTCGCGGCGCTGGAGGCGGTGATGTCCGCTGGTAGCGGGGTGATCTGTCAGGCGGTGCACGGCCTGGGTGGGGTCGGCAAGACCGAGTTGGCGTTGCAGTACGCCCACCGCTGTCGCGACCGGTATCCGGTGCGGTGGTGGCTGACCGCCGACAGTCCGGCGGCGATCGAGAACGGCCTGGTGGCGTTGACGGCCCGGATGAACCCGGACCTGGTGTTGACCGCGACGGCAGCGGAGGCCGCGAGTTGGGCGGTCGGTTGGTTGCAGAACCAGTTGGGCTGGCTGCTCGTGCTGGACAACGTGGAGCAGCGCTCAGACGTCGAGCCGCTGTTGGCGCAGCTGGACACCGGGCACCTGTTGATCACGACCCGGCGTGACGTGAACTGGGAGACGCTTGTCGACGGTTGTCTGCGTCTTGACATGCTGGATCGTGAGTCCGCGGTGCGGCTGCTGCTGGAGCGAGGGGAACAGCAGGACCTGTTGGCGGCGGCGGTGTTGGCCGACGAGTTGGGGTATCTGCCGTTGGCGTTGCAGCAGGCGGCCGGCTACCTGAGGCAGACCCGCCTGCCGGTGTCGGTCTACCTGGATCGGCTGCGGGCGCAACCTGCCGAGGTGTTGAACACGATCGCGGAGGGCGACCAGGCAGAGCGTGCGGTGGCCCAGGTGTGGCTCCTCACCCTCGACCGGCTGCGCGAAGTCCGGCCGGCGGCGATCGACCTGCTGCGGATCTTGTCGTGCTACGCGCCCGACGACGTGCCGCGATCGATCCTGGCCGGGTACGCCGACCAGGCTGGGGCTGTTGACCAGGCGATGTCGGCATTGGCGTCGTACAACCTGGTCACGCTCACTCAGACGACAGTCAGCACGCACCGCCTCCTCCAGACGGTGGTCCGCGGTCAAGCGCAGACACAGGCCGAGGCTGGCCACCACGACGGGCGCAGCGACCTCTCCGAATCGTTGTGGCAACGAGTCCTTGACCGCGCGATGGCCCTGCTCGACCAAGCCGCGCCGTCGGGCAACCCATCAGAAGACGTAGATACCTGGCCGCAGTGGCGGGCACTCGCCCCACACATCGAGGTGCTCTTTCAACACACGCCAGAGCACGCCGTAGACCTGACTTTCGCCTACCTGTTGGGCCAGTTGGGGTTCTATCACTACACGCAGGCCAGGTACAGCCAGGCATTGCAGGCCGAGAGGCGTGTGTTGGAGATGTCCGAGGCGGCGTTGCCGGCGGGGCATCCTGACATCGCGCTGCGGTTGGACAATCTGGCGGGCACGTTGGGTGCTCTGGGGCGGTCGGACGAGGCGTTGCCATTGCAGCGGCGGGCGTTGGAGATCAGTGAGGCCGCGTTGCCGGCGGGGCATCCTGACATCGCGCTGCGGTTGGACAATCTGGCGGGCACGTTGGGTGCTCTGGGGCGGTCGGACGAGGCGTTGCCGTTGCGGCGGCGGGCGTTGGAGATCAGTGAGGCCGCGAGGCCGGCGGGGCATCCTGACATCGCGCTGCGGTTGGACAATCTCGCGTCCACGTTGAGTGCTCTGGGGCGGTCGGACGAGGCGTTGCCGTTGCAGCGGCGGGCGTTGGAGATCAGTGAGGCGGCGTTGCCCGCAGGACACCCCACCATCGCGCTGCGGTTCAACAATCTCGCCTTCACGATGAGGGTTCTGGGGCAGGCTGAAGAAGCGCTGCCGTTGCAGCGGCGGGCGTTGGAGATCAGTGAGGCGGCGTTGCCGGCGGGGCATCCTGACATCGCGCTGCGGTTGGACAATCTCGCGTCCACGCTGGGTGCTCTGGGGCGGTCGGACGAGGCGTTGCCGTTGCGGCGGCGGGCGTTGGAGATCAGCGAGGCGGCGTTGCCGGCGGGGCATCCTGACATCGCAATCCGGCTGGACAACCTGGCGTACTCATTGGGGGATTTGGGGCGGGAGCAGGAGGGGTTGCCGTTGCAGCGGCGGGCGTTGGAGATCAGTGAGGCGGCGTTGCCGGCGGGGCATCCTGACATCGCGCTGCGGTTGGACAATCTCGCGTCCACGTTGGGTGCTCTGGGGCGGGAGCAGGAGGGGTTGCCGTTGCAGCGGCGGGCGTTGGAGATCAGTGAGGCGGCGTTGCCGGCGGGGCATCCTGACATCGCAATCCGGTTGAACAACCTGGCGTACTCATTGGTGAAGTTGGGGCGGGAGCAGGAGGGGTTGCCGTTGCAGCGGCGGGCGTTGGAGATCAGTGAGGCGGCGTTGCCCGCGGGGCATCCTGACATCGCAACTCGCCTGAACAACCTGGCATACACGTTGAGGGAGCTGGGGCAGACCGAGGAGGCGCTGTCGCTGCAGCAGCGGGCTTCGGAGATACGAATGAAGATTCAGCGTAGGCGGTCGGGTTCGAATGACGCAGGCTGAATGCTGTCCTGCCGTGAGGTCCACTCCATCGCTGATCTCGTCCGAGCGCTGCGACTGCCCGACGCCATCACGCTCCGCCCGGCGAGGTGAGTCGAGACACCGGCTGGGAGTTGACGCGGCCTGAGCACGGCCCGGAGGGATGTAATCCCGGTACTCAGACGATGCCTCGTCTGATCGGCGGATACCCCGCCTCGGCCTCGCAGGCGTCCATGACTCGCACTCCGGGCCGTGCCGGACGAGGATATGCGGGCGAGGCGGCGCGTGGGGCACGGCGTTCCGGTCTCGGCACGCTCGGCGCGATTCTCGGCCGGGGCGGGTCACTCGACGAACGTGCCATCCGGATGCATGATCTGGTCTCGCACCAGCGGTGCGAGCGCGGACCAGGCCCATCGTCCACGGCGACCGACATGCGGATACGCCCATCGCCGTCGTCAAGGGCGTAGCTGACCACGCTGTACCGCTTCCCGTCCTCGCCGACGACCTGCCGGATGTCCTTGTCATCGAGCATCGCGCGCCACCCGTAATAGCCGATGCGCTGCCACTCGACCAGACGTGCGTCGGCAAGCACTGCTGCGATTCGCCCGTCCAGACTCACGCGCCCAGCCTCTCACCCGGACGAGGGGAGCAGCGATTCCACGTAGGGCGTGCACCACGCGCCAACCGACGACCACCGTTTTCGGTGCACGGCAAAGCCTCGTCGCGCGGTGCGGTGTGCGGGATCGCGCCGGGCGCTGACCGCCGCTAGTGTTCGCGCGGTGAACCTCGTGATCGATGAGAGCAGCCGCCAGGTACGCGAGTTCGTGTGCCAGTGCTGTGACACGGACGCGGACCGGACGTGGGCCAACATCTACGAGGGCGACACCGCTTTCGCCGTCTACTTCGCGAGCTGCTACCACCACAACGGGATCCACGAGGCGTGGATCGATGCCATCCTGGGGACGTGGGGGAATGATCGCTTCGACGACCACATCACGTTCGGCTGCCGGGTCGGCCCGGTGGTCGGCTCCCCGGCGGCCCCTGCTGCGACGCTCGTCAACGGTGGCGAGGTTGCCGGTGACAGTCCGATCTTCGGACGCAAGCTCACCCGGGAAGAGGGGCTCAGTCACCCGAGGATCGCCGAGTTCTGGCAGGTCGTGGACGTGATCCTGGAACGGGACGACCTGGTGCGCCGCCACGTGTACGGGCCGGTCACGCCCGACGGTGCGCGGCCCGGGCGGTAGCGCCCAGGATCGTCGGTCAGGGGTTCGCCGTCACCGACGGGTCGAACCCCGCCGCGGTACGGGGGCCGGCGAGCTGCGTGACCATGGTGTCGGCGTCGTCGAACGATTCGACGGTGTGGAAGCCCTCGCTGGCGTACAGCTTCGCGGCGACGTTCGCCCGCTCCACGCTCAACGACACCGCCCGCAGGCCCCGATCGTGTGCGACGGACAGAACGGCGCGCAGGAGCGCCCGGCCCACACCGCGATTGCGCCAGTGTTCCACCACACCGAGGGTCAGCTCTGGTATGTCGTCACTCACGTACCCGTAGCCCGGATCGGCGGCGGTCAGGTGTCGACACCAGGACGCGCCGACCGGCCGGTCGGCCGGGTCCACCGCGATCACCCCGAAATCCCCCGGCCGCATCCAACCGTCGACGTAGTGGGCCAGCTCGGGGTTGGCCAGGATCTCCTCGCGCGGCCAGTTGCGCTCGGGCAGCCAGTTGACGGCCTGCACGAGCATGTCGACAAGGAAACCGTTGTCGGCCGACGTGGCGGTACGGATGCTGAACGTCGTCACCGCCGAAGCCTCGCACAACGGCGCCCTGTCCCGGGACAGTGCGGCGTCGACGGCGGGGCTACCGTGACGGCATGATCGTGCGTACGCGCTGGATGATGCCCCACCCACCCGAGTTGTTGTGGCCGGCGCTGTGCGACTCACGCCTGGAGTTGCAGCCCAGGTGTCCGGTCTTCTATCTGGGTACGCCTCGACCGACGACGTGCCGCCTGCCCGAGGGCCACGGTGAGGTGGGCGCCGCCCGGCAGTGCGTGTCGGAGCAGGGTGTGGTGCGGCAACGCATCACGACGTGGGAGCCGCCGGTCCGGTTGGCGTTCCACATGGAGTCGACCGACCTGGGCTTCCACCGCTTCGTCGACCAGCTCGGGGACGTGTTCGAGTTGACCCGGACGGAACGCGGCACGCAGGTGACCCGGACGACGACGGTCACGGTTCGTGGGTTCGGTCGGGCGGCCCTCTATCCGGCCCTGTGGGTCGGGTTGAAGTCGGTCCACCGCTTCGTGTTCCGCAACTGGCAGCAGATGCGGTTGTCGCCGGCGACGGTGTGACGGGTCAGGGCGAGGCGCGGCCGGGTCGGTAACGACGCGCTTCAGGCGCGGAACGCTCGGATGGCCAGCGCGGCGAATCGTCGGGAGGCGGCGACCCGGGCGTCCGTCGAGGTCGCGTGCAGGCCACCGTTGGCCATCAGGATGAGGATGAGGTCGTCCAGGACGAAGTCGGGTCGCAGGTGGCCGGTGTCCCTGGCCCGGAGTGTCAGGTCGGCGAGTGAGGCGAGGGCCGTTCGGCGTTTCGCGGCGAGATCCACGGCGTGCGGGAAGGCCGTGGTGAACGCCGTGGTGTAGCCCCGGTCGCGGGCGTGTAGCTCGCAGAGCTGTTCGATCACCTGGCACAGGCCACGCCACGGGTCGGGGTCGGCGAGTCCTTCGTCGACGATGACCTGGCAGGCGTCCATCTGTTCGGCGAATGCCTCGGTGGCCAGTGCCTCCTTGGTGGGGAAGCGCCGGTAGAGGGTGGCGGGGCCCACCCCGGCCCTGCGGGCTATCTCGCGCATCGGCACGTCCATGCCGTCGGTGGCGAACATCGTCCGGGCGACGTCGAGGATCCGTTGGCGGTTGTCCCGCGCGTCCGACCGTAGGTTTCGAGTCAACTGCTCGGTCACGCTCTCATTTTAGCTAAACGGACGCCGGCGTCCACTACCGTTTGCGCTGACCACAGGGCGGTCCGGCTCGAGAAGAGGCACATGTGAAGGCAGTCATGATCCGGGAGTTCGGCGATCCTCGCGGCTTGGCGGTGACCGACATCCCTGACCCGGTTCCGGCTCGGGGGCAGGTGATGATCACCGTCGAGGCGGTCGGTGTCGCGGGCGCCGACGTCATGATCCGAAGCGGCGCCCTCGCCGCCTACGGCTTCCGGGAGGGTCACATCCTCGGCGGCGAGGTGGCGGGGACGGTGGCCGCGGTGGGCGAGGGCGTCGACGCGGCGTGGATTGGGCAGCGCGTCTGGGCGTTCACCGGCACCGGCGGTGGGTACGCCGAGCGCGCGGTCGCCCCGATCCCGGAGGTGCTGCCCCTCCCCGCTGGCCTCTCCGTCGTCGATGCCGTAACGCTCGGCAGCTCCGGGGTCGTGGCCCACTTCGGTCTCGCCCACGCGCATCTCTCCGACGGAGAGACCGTCCTGGTACGCGGTGCGGCCGGCAGCATCGGGATCATGGCGGTGCAACTCGCGAGCCGCCGGGACGCCAGCGCTGTCGCGGTCACCACCTCGTCGCCCGAGCGTGGTCGCCGGCTGCGTGGCCTTGGTGCAACCCACGTGCTCGACCGCACCGGAGCAGGAGGGTCGGACGCTCCCCGCGGCTATGACGTGATCATCGACGTTGTCGCGGGTGACAGCATGCCCTCGTTCTTCGACAGGCTCAATCCCAACGGCCGTCTCGTGCTCGTCGGCGCGGTCGGGGGCCAGCCGCCAGCAGACTTCGGCGCGACGCTGATGGCCGCCTTCCAGAAGTCGATGTCGTTCGCCACGTTCAGCGCCGCGACGGTGCCGGAACCCGCCCGCCAGGCCGTGCGGCGTGACCAGTTCGCCGCGGCGGCCCGTGGCGAACTGGTCTCCGTCGTGCACGAGGTGCTGCCCCTGGAACAGGCGGTGGCCGCCCACCAGAAGATGGCCGCCGGCCAGGTCTTCGGGCGGATCGTCCTCACTCCGTAGCGGGGACGGGCGGCGACCACCCGCGCAGGGCCGCGGCGCACGGGTCTCAGGCGAGCAGGGTGCCGCCGTCCACGGTGACTACCGTGCCGGTGGCGTACGTCGACCGCAGGAGGTAGACGAACGCTTCGGCGACGTCCTCGGGCTCGCCCACCCGGCCGAGCGGCAGTGACGCGCTGAGCTGGGCGTACATCTGCTCTCGGGTGTCGTCGGGCAGTGCGTCCCACAGCGGTGAGCGGATGACGCCGGCGGAGACGGCGTTGACCCGGATCGGTGCCAGTTCGACGGCGAGCGAGCGGACCAGCGCGTCGATCGCTCCGGTGATGCTGGCGGCCACCGACCATCCCGCGTTCGGCCTGTGATTGGCGGTGCCGGTGGTGAGGGTGATCGACCCGCCGGGCCGCAGGTGCGGGAGCGCCGCGTGGACCGCCGCCAGCGACCCGAAGTAGCGCAGGTTGAAGGCGGCACGGGCGGCGGCGAGGTCGAGGGCGTCGACGGACATCAGCGCGAGCGGTTCGCCGGCGGTGTAGACGAGGTGGTCGAACGGGCCGAGCCCCTGGAACAGCCGCGTCACGTCGTCCGGGTTGGCGAGGTCGGCGACGTACCCCTGGGTGCCGGCCGGCAGGGCGGCGAGGGCGCGGTCCACGCTGCGCCGGTTGCGGGAGGCGACCACGACCTGGGCACCCTCCTGGGCGGCCCGGGCAGCGGTCGCGAGCCCGATTCCCGATGTTCCGCCGAGGACGATGACGCGCTGGTCGGTGAGGGTCATGATGGTCCTTCCGGATCGTGTTCGGCTGACGCACACCACGGTGCGTCGGCACTGTTGCTCTCGTCCAAGACCTCTTTGACCTGCTGTGATACCCGACGGGTATCGTGGAGGTCGGGTACGTGCGCGGCGGACGGAAGGGTCGGATGGACATCGATCTGCGCAAGCTCCGCTACTTCGTGGCCGTTGCCGAGGAACTGCATTTCGGCCGGGCCGCCGCGCGGCTGCACATCGCCCAGCCGGTCCTGTCGCGGCAGATCCGGGCGTTCGAGCACGAACTCCGCGCCGAGCTCTTCGTCCGGGACCGCCGCTCCACCGTGCTGACCGAGGCCGGTCGTCAACTGTTGGCCGACGCCGGTCCGCTTCTGGCCTCGGCCGAGGCCCTGCGTCGGCGCGTGCAGCGGGCGGCGCACGGCCGGCAGACGTTCACCATCGCGTTCATGCCGGGCATCATCGTCACCGCCGAGGCCCGCGCCATCGCTCAGCGGCACCCCGAGCTGGCCGTCGGTGTCGTCCGCACATCGTGGGACGACCAAGCCGCGGTCGTCCGCGAGGGGCGCGCCGACGTCGGCTACGTGCGGCTTCCGGTCGACCAGCGGGGCCTGCGCCTACGCCCGCTGTTCACCGAGCCCCGTGTCGTCGTCCTGCCCGGCGAACATCGTCTGGCGGGCAAAGAGTCGGTCGACCTCGCCGAGCTGGCCGAGGAGCGCCTTCTTCAGGACCCGGACGCGGTGCCGGAGTGGCGGGACCTGCCGAACCGTCCGACGGACCCGGAGCCCCGCCCCCGGCCGGTGCTGACCTCCGTCGAGGAGAAGTTGGAGCACGTCGCCGCGTACGCCGGGGTGGTGATCCTGCCGCTGTCCACCGCGAGGTTCTACACCAGGCCGGACGTCGTCCACGTGCCCGTCGGCGACCTCGGTCAGAACCAGGTGTGCCTGGCCTGGGCCGAGAACAACCGCTCACCGCTGGTGCGCGAGTTCGTCGACATCGCGGCGCAGCGGGCCGGCGACGTGGGCGCTCCCATGCCGGGCGGTGCCGGATCGGGCCGGTCCAGCTGAGGCCGCGCCCCGCGAGGAGGCGCGTGAACTTGGGTGCCACCATGACGCGGTCATTGCGGCCGCACCTAGAGCAGGGGGAACCAGCATGGCGATCCGGCGGATGGACAACGTCCTCATCGTTGTCGAGGACCTTGACGCGGTCATCGCGTTCTTCGTCGAGCTCGGCATGGAGTTGGAGGGCAGGGGACCGGTCGAGGGCCGGTGGGTGGAGCGCGTCATCGGCGTCGAGGACGTGCGGCAGGAGGTCGCCATGCTGCGGACCCCGGACGGCCAGGGCAAGGTCGAGCTGGCAATGTTCCATGCGCCCACGGCCGTTCGCCACGAGCCGGAGGACGCCCCGGCGAACACCCTCGGCATTCGTCGGGTCATGTTCGCCGTCGACGACGTCGAGGAAACGATCGCCCGGCTGCGCCGCCACGGGGCGGAGCTGGTCGGCGAGGTGCAGCGATTCGAGGACATCTTCCTGCTCTGCTACGTCCGTGGCCCCGAGGGCATCATCGTCGGGCTCGCCGAGGAGTTGCGCTGAGTGCTGGCGTGCGGCCGCCGCTGTCGGTCGGGAGCCAGCAACGTCGGGGATGTTGTGGAAGCCGGCACCGCCCGAAGCCGGCACCGCCCGAAGCCGGCACCGCCCGAAGCCGGCACAATGTCGGTGAGGGCCTGCTCCGCCTCGCGGCAGAGCAGGCCCTCATGTCGTCCGTCCGGCCAGGGTCAGGCCGTCGCCACCCCGAAGAGGTGGATGACGCCGCCCTCGGCGGTGGTGGGCAGCGTCAGGCTCGCGAGCTGCTTGCCCGGCTGCAGGTCGATCGGGGTCGTGGCGAAGACGTACGTCGCCACCGGGTCGACCCCCGTGCCCAACACGTCGCGGTACGTGGTGTGCACCGCCGTCACGTTGCCGAACGACGGCTGATCGCCCCCGCCGCCCAGCGTCCAGTCGCTGAAGCCGATCGTCGCCTGCTGCGTGGTGCCGTCGGTGTACGTCAGCGTCACCGTGCCGGTCGTGGGACCGAACGCGGCGCTGCCCAGCAGGCTCAGCGTGGTGTCACCCTCGGCCGCCTGGACGCTGAGCACCTGACCGCCGCCGCCGACCAGGACGTTGTCCGCGTCGCCGGGGGCCACGTTCGGCCAGGTGAAGTCAAACCCGTTGGCCGACACGGTGGACCCCGGCTTCACCCCGGCAGCCTCGAGCGCCTTGGCGGAGTAGCTCCAGCCTCCGGTGTCGAAGTTGGCCTGCGGATTGGTGTCGTCGGCCGAGATGCCGTTGTTGTTGAGGTTCCACAGCACGCTGTCCCGGACGGCCACCGTCACGGGGATCGTCACGCTGGGCAAGGGCGTACCGGTGGTGGTGGCGGCGGTCACCGTCACGGCGTAGGCGCCAGGCTTGAGGTCGGCCGACGCGGAGACGGTCAGCTCCTTGCTGCCCGACCCGTCGCCGGTCAGCGTGAACTGACCCTGTGCGGGCGTGACGGTCAGTCCGGCGGGCGCGCTGACCTTCCAGCGCGCGGCGGCGGGCGTGTCGGTCAGCGCCTGGATCTTGTAGGTCGCCGCCGAGGTGCTGCCCGGCTCCACCTTCAGGGTCTGCGGGCTCGCGCCGGTCAGGTACGGCCGGCGACCGTCGCCGTAGGAGGGCGGGGCGTCGGCGGGTGAGCTGCCCCACGACGTGTTCGGCTTGCCGCCCAGCACGAAGCTGACGGTGCCGCCCTTGTTGACGAGGGTGTCGGGGACCCAGCTCCGGTTCGACGTCTTACCGTTGACCTTGACCGACTGGATGTACCTGTTCTGGGCCGAGGCGTCCGGAGCGTCGATCGTGATCTTCCGGCCGTGGCCGGCGTCGATCACCGCGCGCCGGAAGAGCGGTGCAGTGAGCACCAGGTCGGCCCGGCTCGGGTTCTGCGGGTACATGCCCAGTGCGGAGAAGACGTACCACGACGACATGGTGCCGGCGTCGTCGTTGCCCGGGATGCCGCCGGGGGTGTTGCCCCAGAGTTGGTCCATCACCGCGCGGACCGTCTCCTGGGTCTTGTAGGGCGCGCCGAAGTAGCTGTAGAGGTACGGCGCGTTCATGTCCGGCTCGTTGGTGGGGTCGTACCGGGTGAGGTCGCGGGCGGAGAAGTCGTAGGTGCCGGCCGGGGTGCGGAAGAAGGCGTCGAGGCGCTGCTCGGCGGCCTTGTTGCCGCCCATGGCGCGGGCCAGGCCGGCGACGTCGGAATAGACCATCCAGGTGTAGCGGGCGCTGCTGCCCTCGACGAACCCGTTCTCGGTCGCCGGGTGGAAGGTGCGCTCCGCCCAGGTGCCGTCCGCCTTGCGGGAGCGCGGGTAGCCGCCCTGCGCGGTGGCGGTCAGGTCGAAGACGTTGCTCCAGGTGCCGGACCGCTTGCGGAAGGCCCGTTGGTTCGCCTGGTCGCCGACCTGTCCGGCGAGTTCGGCGAGCGCGGAGTCGGCGACGGCGTCCTCCATCGTCTCGGCCGCGCCGCCCCAGCAGGAGCAGCCGTCGGCCGGGACGTAACCCAGCTCCAGGTACTTGTCGAGGGCGGGACGCTGACCGACGCACGCCACGTTGCAACCGGCACTGTCGGAGTCGTTGGCGTTCGGCACCG
Organism: Micromonospora sp. NPDC005174; assembly: GCF_040608495.1. NCBI lineage: Bacteria > Bacillati > Actinomycetota > Actinomycetes > Micromonosporales > Micromonosporaceae > Micromonospora > Micromonospora sp. NPDC005174. Next base: position 280,705 of record NZ_JBEXIJ010000002.1, read on the forward strand.
TCGCCGCGGTGATCAGCGAACGAAGTGCACCCTTGACGTCGAAGCTCCGCCCGCCGAAGGCGTAGATGCCGGCGACCGCCGGGGCGGACGGGTCGCCGGACATGACGCTCGTCTTGCCGTGCTGGAGCAGCCAGCGGTCCCACTCCCCGCCACGCTGGGTGGCGTAGTTGAACAACGACTGCGCATAGTCGCTGCCCGCCTTCGGGTTGACCAGCGTCATCAGCTGCACCTGGGCGCGGTACTGGTCCCAGCCGGAGAAGGTGCCGTACTGCGCGTCCTGGCCCTTGGCCAGCCGGTGCGGCTTGCCGTCGGCGCCGACGTAACGGCCGTCCACATCGCTCGTGAGGGTGGGTTCGAGCATGGAGTGGTACAGCGCCGTGTAGAAGGTGCTGAGCTGGTCGTCGGTGCCTCCACCGACCTTGATCGTGCTCAGCTCACGCCGCCAGGCCGCCGTGGCCTCGGATCGAACGGCGTCGAAGCTCTTCTTCTGCGGGTTCTCCGCCCGTAGGTTGGCTTCGGCGTTCTCCAGGCTGAGGTAGGAGATGGCGACCTTCACGCCGACGGTCGTGGTGCCCTTGGCGAAGGTGACGTAGGCGCCCGATCCCTTGCCGGGCGCGGGGCTGCCCCCGCCGAGGCCGGTGCCCCCGGAGGCCGTCGTGGCGTCCGGCGTGAGGTTGCCGTCCTGCCACGTGCCGACCCGGGCGAACGGCTGGTCGAAGTGGGCCGTGAAGTGCAGCGTGTACAGCGCCTTGCGGTTGTTGTCGCTCTGCGGGCCGCAGAAGTTGCCGGCGGTGACCGAACCGGTGATGGTCCGGGCCGCGGAGTCCACCCGTACGGTGGCGTCGGCGCTGCCGGTCTCCGAGTTGGAGGTGCGGAACAGCATGCTGGCGGGCTGGTCGTCCGGGAAGCCGAACCGGCCCGAGCCCGTGCGGGGGGTGGTGGTCAACTCGGCCGACGCGCCACTGTCGAGGCCCACCCGGTAGTACCCGGCCCGCGCGGTCTCGTTCGTGTGGGAGAAGCTGCTCGCGTACGTCGCGTCGGAGGTGTCGACGGATGGCGAGGAGTTGACGTCCCCCACGTACGGCATGATCGGGATGTCGCCGGAGCCTCCGTTGCAGCCGACCCCGTTGAGGTGGGTGAGGCTGAAGCCGCGGATGCGGTTCGCGCCGTACTCGTAGCCACCGGGCGCGGGGGTGGAGACCTGCTTACCGGTGCTGGTCTGCGGGCTCCAGGCCAGCATGCCGAACGGGCGGACCGCTCCGGGGTAGGTGTTGCCGAGGTTCGTGGACCCGATCAGCGGGTTGACGTACGCGGCGGGGTCGGTGACCAGGTGCGGAGCGGGTGCGGCCGAGGCGGGGGTGCCCGCGGAGACCGCCGTCAGCGCCGCCACGGCCACGGCGGTGGCGGCGGCGAGGGTTCGGCGTCTGGCGGTGTACGCCATGCGCGCCGTCGTGTCTGACACAGTGTTGGCCCTTCGGTTGGCATCGTGTGCGTAAAGCTCGATGGGGCGACCCGTCACGCTTCCTCTCTCCATACCGGAGCCGCACACGGTTGTGACAACGTTGTCTAATTCGCGCTGATGCTTCTCTTCCCGCACAGGGCTGTCAAGATCCTGATCACGATCGGTCGTGGAGGGGACGTGACGCGCGGACAGCGGCCGTCCATCGTCGCGGTTACGCTCCCGGCATGTTCCGTGCGGCCCGGCCCGACGACTTCGCGCAGATCATCCACCTCTACCGACAGTTGAACCCGGACGATCCCGTGCTGGACGACGGCACCGACCGGACGGCCTTCACGCAGATCCTCGGCACACCCGGGCTGCGGCTGTTCGTCCTCGACCTGGACGGGGTCGTCGTCGCCACCACGTACCTCAACGTGATCCCCAACCTCAGCCGGTCGGCCTCGCCGTACGCCGTCATCGAGAACGTCGTCGTCGAGCAGTCGCGGCGCGGTACCGGTCTGGGTCGGCAGATCATGGCTGCCACGCTCCAGGCCGCCTGGGACGCGGGCTGCTACAAGGCGATGCTGATGACGGGCTCGCGGAACCCGGCGACACACGCGTTCTACCGTGCCTGCGGGTTCTCCACCGACGTCAAGACGGCGTACCTGGCGCGCCCACCCCGCTAGGGAAGGTCTCGCGCAGCGCGGCGTCCAGCGCGCGGCCGGTCGTCGGCTCGATGAACAACTCGGCGAGCAGGAGATCGGCGAGGTAGGTGGGGTTGATGCCGGACTCCTTGCGACCCAGCGCCTGGGACGCGCCGCCGAGTCGCAGGGCCGTCCGCGCCGCGCCGGTCGGCAGCCGGCCGACCCGGCGGCGGCGGCCGACCGCCTCGGCGATGCGTGCGAGCATGTCGTGCCAGGTGAGGTTCTCGTCGGCGACCGGGATGTCCGCGCCGCTGGCCTGCTCCAGGGCGTCGGCCGTGACCTCGGCCACGCTGCGCGCCGAGGCTGCGGCGCTTCCGCCGGTCGGCGCCACCAGAGGGGTACGCGAGCGCGCCCACCGGTCCAGCGGACCGGCCCAGTTCGGCAGCCGATCGCCGACCCGACCGAAGACGAAGGGCAGTTCGAGTACGGCGACCGGCAGACCGGGACCGGCGGCGGCACGCCCCTCGCCGGCCTGCTCCAGGCGGCAGCGGATGTACGTGTGCCGCTCACCGAGCCGCCACTGCGGGTGCAGCCGGTCGAAGTACGTGTAGTACGAACCCATGATCACCCCGCGGGTGAGGCCCTCCGCGCGGGCGGCGGTGAATAGGCGCACCACCGGATCGACGTTCTCGCGGCGGAACTGCGGATAGATCGGCTTGGGCAGCGCCCGCTGCTCGTCGGTACGGGTGGCGTACACGACGCCGTCGTGACCGGCGAGCAACGATCGCAGGTCGTCGGTCGAGGCGGACCCGACGTCGAGCAGGGAGTCGACCCCCTGCTGGGCGGTACGCGCCACCGAGGTCGTGGCGTGCCCGCGCTCCCGCAGCACCTCCACGACGTGCGCGCCGATCAGCCCACTGCCACCCACCACGAGAATCCGCACGCTGAATCGTCCACTGCGAAGCGGGGTGCGTGTCAAGTGCGGATGCGACGGCGGCGGGGCGCGACCAGAATGGCGTCCGGAGGTGATCGAGGATGACCGACAAGGAGAGCGTTCCCCGGCTGACGTCGGTGGTGCTCGACGGCACCGACGCGCGAGAGTTGGCGGAGTTCTACCGGCAGCTCATGGGCTTCGTCTACCGGCCCGGAGACGAGCCGCCCGCGGACGGCCGACCCGACGAGCGCGGTCGTGACTGGCTGGTGCTCAGGTCACCGGACGGCGGCCCGCAGATCGCGTTCCAGCAGGTCGACGACCTGCCCGAGGCGACGTGGCCGAAGAACGACGTGCCCCAACAGCTGCACCTGGACCTGACCGTCGGGTCCGTCGACGAGCTGCTGGTCCAGCACGAGCGCGTGCTACGCCTCGGCGGCCAGCTACGGTTCGACCGCATCGTGGACCCCGAGGAGCCGCTGCGCGTGTACGCCGACCCGGCGGGCCATCCGTTCTGCATCATGGTGGGATAGCGGCAACGACGCCGTCCGTATCCGTATCCGTGCGCGGCACGCGTGCGACAGTGGTGCGGACCATGTCGAGGACGGGGACGAGGATGCCGGAACCGCGCGCCTTCTGGCTGGACGAGCAGTTCGACCGCGAGCACGGCACCGACGGGCGCGGCCGCTACGAGGCCGAGGTGCTCCGCCGGATCGGCGAGTTCGCCGAGACCTGGGGTGACTTCGCGCCGGTCGCGTTCGCCGCGACGGCCTGGCGGGTCGCCAGCGAGCTGTCGCCGGGCTTCGTGCGGTGGCACCGGCGCATCCTCTCGGCGACCTGCGAACGCAGTCCGTGGGACGGTGGCATGGTCTGCGCGGTCACCGTGGCCTCCCGCTGGCCTGCGGAGCTGACCTGGAGCAAGCAGTGGCAGCGGGACCGCGGATGGCAGGACTGGCCGCGGCTGTTCGGCCAGTTCACCACACCCACCGAGCAGGACCGGACGCGCCGTCCGCATCTTCGCGCGCTGCTCCAGGTGGAGGCGCCGCTGCCGCTCGACGGCCTGCCGCCGACACCGGACGGTCCGGACGACCACGTCGCCGCCGCGGCACGTCGGGCGGTCGTGGTGCTGGCCCGGGAACTCAACGACCTGCTGGCACCGGTGATCGGGCAACTCGACAGCGGAGTCCCCGCCGACTCCTGACGGCGGGGACTCGTCTCGACACGGCGCGTCGGCAGTCGCGATGGTGCAGTGGGCCCGGCCCGGTCACCGATCGGGCCGGGCCCACCACGTGTCAGCCGGTGGTCAGGTAGAACTTCTCCCAGGCCCCGGCGGACGTGCGGTTGGCGATCAGAGACCCGGCCCCGGAGTTCTCCGCGCACACGAACTGGCTGTTGATCGTGGCACGCAGACTGACCGTCCCGTCCGAGTTGGTGACGATCTGGAAGGTCTGCGCCGCCCCGATCGACGTGCCGCTGGCGACCAACGGTGCGGTAGTGCTCGTGGCCGAGACATAGAGCCCGTTGGAGCGCGACTTCAGGGCGATGTTGCCGTTGCCGGCGTCCACCCGGTCGAACTGCTCGGTGCTGCCGACGCTGGCCTTGTTGGCGATCAACGCGGTGGTGCCGACCGCCGACACGTACTGGTTGTTGATCTGCGCCCGCAGGGTGGTCACCGGCGTGCTGCCACCGGTGCCGGTGGTGAAGGTGAACGCGTCCACGTCGAACAGGTAGCCCGACCCGCCCTTGAACACCAGGTAGAGCGTGGTCGACGCGGTGGGCGGGTTGCTGATCGTGCCGGACACCTCGGTGAAGGTCTCCCAGTTGCCGGTCACCGGCACCGTGACGGTGCCCAGCAGGGTGCCGGTGGCCGAGCCGGCCCGAACCTCGATCGTGCCGCCGGCCCCGGCCGACGACGCCCGCACGGTGATGCGGTTGGCGCCGGTCAGGTTGTACGGCTGGTACGAGATCCAGTCGTTGTTCTCGATGAACCCGGCGGTGCGGCCACCCTCGGCGCTGGTGTGGTCGGTGGCCTGGACACCCGACTGGCCGCCGAAGTGCTCACCCTGGCGGTGCTTCGGTTGCAGCGTCCTGATGCTGTGCGTGGTGAGCCCGCCGTTGTCGGTGTAGGCGGCGTCGAAGACTCCGTAGATGTTGGCCGCGGAGTCGTGCTCACCGTCGGTCGGGACGGTGATCGACCCGCTGCACCCGTTCTTCGAGGTGATCTGGTGGGCGTGACTGTCGTGGCCCAGCGCGTACGTCAGGCTCACCTTGGAACAGTCGATGGTGCCGTCCTGCGGGTCGCTCACGCTGATCTGGTACGAGACGGTGTCACCGAAGTTGAACAGTTGCCCGTCGGCGGGCGAGGTCAGTGTCACCGTCGGTGCCGTGTTGCCCACGGTGATGACCAGGCTCGCCGTGCCGGTCAGGCCGGTCGGGTCGGTGACCTTCAACGTGGGGGAGTACGTGCCGTTCGTGGTGTACGTCTTGGTGGGGTTCGCCGCCGTCGACGTGGTGCCGTCCCCGAACGTCCACAGGTAGCTCAGCGCCCCACCCTCGGGGTCGGAGCTGCCGGCCGACGAGAAGTTCACCGTCAACGGGTTGGCACCCGACGTCGGGTTCGCGGAGGCGACCGCGATCGGGTTGCGGTTGCCGCCGCCGATGTACTCGATGCGGAACAGCGCCTGGTTGTTCGAGCCGGTGCCGTAGTCCAGCACGTACAGCGCGCCGTCCGGGCCGAAGGCCATGTCCATGACCTGCGTGCCGCTCCACGGGAAGCTGGAGATCTCCCCGCGGGAGCCGTCGGAGTTGATGGCGATGGGCTTGATCCAGCGGCGGCCGTACTCGCCAGCGAAGAACTGGCCGTTCAGCGACTGCGGGAACTTGACGCTGGAGTTGAGCGAGGCGTCGTACCGGTACACCGGCCCGGCCATGGGCGACTCGGAGCCGCTGCCGAACTCCGACGGTGAGCCGGAGTCGCCGGCGTACTTGATCCAGGCCGGCTTCGCCGCGGGCAGCGTGCCCAACCCCGTGTTGCGGAACGAGTTGTTGGTCGGCCCGCCCGTGCAGTTGTACTTCGACTGCGACGGCCCGGACGGGAAGGTGTATTCATTGTATGTTTCGGTGCTCGTGTTGCTGCCGGTGCAGTACGGCCAGCCGAAGTTGCCCGGCGCGGTGATCCGGTTGAACTCGACCTGACCCGACGGACCCCGGCTCGAGTTGGTGCTTCCCGCGTCCGGCCCGTAGTCACCGACGTAGACGACGCCGGTCGCCTTGTCGACGCTCATCCGGAACGGGTTGCGCATACCCATCGCGTAGATCTCGGGACGGGTGTTGGCCGTTCCGGGCGCGAACAGGTTGCCCGACGGGATGGTGTACGTCCCGTCCGACTGCGGCGTGATCCGTAGCACCTTGCCCCGCAGGTCGTTCGTGTTGCCAGCCGAGCGCTGGGCGTCGAACTGCGGGTTGCGGTCGGTCCGCTCGTCCAGCGGCGCGTAGCCGGACGACTCGAACGGGTTGGTGTCGTCGCCGGTGGTCAGGTACAGGTTGCCGGCGGCGTCGAAGTCCAGGTCACCGCCGACGTGACAGCACTGCCCGCGGTCGTTGGCGACCTGGAGCACGATCTTCTCGGTGCTCAGGTTGACCGTGTCGTCGCTGTTCAGGGTGAACCGGGACAGCCGCAGGTGCCCCTTCCACCGGTCCCAGTCGGACTGCGAGCCGGTGGTGGGGGCGTCCCCGGACGGGGTGCTCAACGTGGGCGAGTAGTACAGGTAGATCCACCGGTTGGAAGCGAAGTTGGGGTCGACGGCGACGCCCTGCAACCCCTCCTCGTCGTGCGTGTAGACGGACAGGGTGCCGGAGACCTTCGTGTTGCCGGCCACGTCGGTGACCCGCAGGACACCGTTGCGGGCGGTGTGCAGCACCGAACGGTTGGGCAGGACGGCCAGGGACATGGCCTCGCCCAGCTCGGAGGAGCCGGTGGCGAGTTTGACCTGCTGGTAGTCACTGGCGGGAATCACCACCGCCTGCGCGGCGGAGGAGGGTGCGGCTACGGCCAGGGTCACACTCGCGACGGTGGTGACCGCCGCGATGAGTGCCCGTGACCAGCGCCGGGGGTTCGAGAGCATTGATCGTCCTTCCTCGACGACCAGGGCCGGGGCGTGCTGGGGCGCACCACGGCCAGGTGAGGGTGGTGGGGAGCGAGCCGCGGCGCGGTCAGTTGGTGACGAGGGTGAACTTCTCCCACTGACCGATGGAGGTCCGGTTGGCGATCAGCGGAGAGGAGCCCCCGTTGTCAGCGGCCACGTACCGGCTGTTCACGGTGGCCCGCAGGCTGACCGTGCCGTCGGAGTTGCGGATCAGCTGGAACGTCTCCCATGCCCCGGCGCTGGCCCGGTTGGCGATCAGCGCGGCAGCCCCGGCGTTCTCCGCCGCGACGAACTGCCCGTTGCTCTTGGCGCGCAGCGCGACGTTGCCGTTGGCGAGGTTGACCAGTTCGAACCGCTCGGTGGTCCCGGCAGTGCTCTTGTTGGCGATGAGCGGGGTGGAGGCGTTGGCGGCGCTGACGTACTGGTTGTTGGCGAGGGCACGCAGGGTGGAACCGGTGGCGGCGGGCGGCGGGGTCGTCGGCGGGGCGGTCGTCGGCGGCGCCGTGGTCGGCGGCGGGGTCGTCGGCGGGGCCGTCGTCGGCGGGGCGGTGGTCGGCGGCGGGGTGGTCGGCGTGGTCCCCGGCGAGCAGTTCGCGCTCACCGAACCCGCGGCGACCTGCAGGCCACCGAGCAGCATCCGGGTGAAGTTCGGGTCGGTGTACGACGCCTCGGTGTGCCCGAGACCCGTGTACCAGGAACGCCCGGCGCCGACCGTCTTGCACCAGGTGATCGGGTGGTCGCCGTTCATGTTGCCGCCGCTGTAGGACGACTCGTCGAGGCTGGCGAGGACGTGTGCGCTGGAGCGGGGGTTGGTGCGGTAGTTGTACCACTCGTCGGAGCGGACCCAGGTGGCGCTGAGGTGCGCGGTCGACGGGTTGCTGCGGTCCTCGATCTTCACGGTCGCGGTCTGGATCGCCGGGTGCGAGTCGAACCACGCGCCGACCAGTTGCCCGTACCACGGCCAGCTGTACTCGGTGTCGGCCGCGGCGTGCACGCCGACGTAGCCGCCGCCGGCGGCGATGTACGACTCGAACGCGGTCTGCTGGCTGGAGTTGAGGACGTCGCCGGTCGTCGACATGAAGACCACCGCCTGGTACTGGGCCAGGTTGGAGGTGGTGAACTGGGCGGCGTCCTCGGTCGCGGTCACGCTGAAGCCGTTCGCAGCGCCGAGCTGCTGGATGGCGGCGATGCCGTTGGGGATGGCCGAGTGGCGGAAGCCGGCGGTCTTGCTGAACACCAGGACCTTGGTCAGCGGTGCCGCCGAGGCGGTGGTCGGCAGTGCGACCAGACCGGCCATCATCACGGCCAGGCCGGTGACGAGCGCCAGTAAACGGGGACGGGAACGCATGGTGATGCTCCTTAGCTGAGCGTCGACCCCGCAGGGCGCGCGTGGGCGCGCCCGGGGCCATGGTGGCGGTGATGCGGAAGCCGGGCCGCCGATGCTCGGCTGAGGTGATGTGGAGCGGTGGTGATGGCGCGGTGCGCCAGTCGACGCTCCCCGTCCGACCAGTGTGGACGGACGGACTGCATCGACTGACGTCGCTGACGCAGTAAACCTCTGATGTCTACGCGCCGTCAAGCCCGCCCGCTGCGGCCTGCCACTGCGGCGGGGAGTCGACCTCAGTGGCCGAGGACCAGGTACGCGAGGCCGAGGACGCCACGGTAGCCGCCCACGTACTCGCGCAGCCGATCGTCGAGCTCGGCGCGGACCTGGGCCGCGCGGGGATCCTCGGGGTACGTCAGCAGCCACTCCTGCCGGCCCGCGAGCCAGGTGGACTCGAAGTCGTCCCACTCCCGTTGGTCGGCGGTGCTCAGGTGCAGCAGCCGCCAGCCCCGCTCACGGGCGGCCTCGACGAGGCTCGCGAGGTCGGTCACGTCCGCACCGAAGATCTCCGCGACCTCCGCGGTGGGGTCGCGCTGCCAGTACCCCTCGCCGAGCAGCAGCCGCCCACCGGGGCGGACCACCGTGGCGAGGGCGTCGAGGGCCGCTCCGGTGCCCCCGAAGGCGTGCGCCGAGCCGATGCACAGAACCCGGTCGGCGGGCTCCTGCCAGGCGGCGGCCTCGCCCATCACGAAGGCGACGTGCCGGTTCAGCGACCTCTCGGCGGCGAGGCTGCGCCCCCGGGCGAGGACCGCCTCGTCGGTGTCGACGCCCACGCCCCTCGTCGCGACCGGGCCGGCGACGCCACCGGCGGCGACAGCGCGCAGCAGCAGCTCACCCCACCCGCAGCCCAGGTCGAGCACGCGCGCGCCGGGCCGTACGTCGAGTCTCCGCAGCAGCAGGGCCGCGTGCTCCTCCGACAGGGGCGTGTTCCAGCGCATCCGCGCGTAACGGCTGGCGGCGAGGTGGTCGGTGGATTGCATCGGTCCAGGGTGTCAAGTCATGACCATCGGCGCACACCGGGTCCGGTGCGTCGGCGTCGTCGGCAAGCGGGGACGGGCGTCGGCGCGTACGGCAGGATCGGTGCAATGGACGCGGAGGTGTCACCGCCGTGGCGGCCGCCGACCCGGCAGGAGGTCGCGGCGGCGGCCGGTCGCGGCCTGGTGGATGTGATCGGTCCCGGCCTGCGGGTGCTGTTCTGCGGGTTCAACCCGGGGTTGTACTCGGCGGCGGTGGGGGAGCACTTCGCCCGGCGGGGTAGTCGGTTCTGGCCGGCCCTGCACGGCGCGGGCTTCACCGACCGGGAGTTGCGCCCGTGGGAGCGCGCCGAGCTGCTGCGGCAGGGGTTGGGCGTCACCAGCCTCAGCAACCGGGCCACGGCCCGGGCCGACGAGCTGACCGCCGCCGAACTGGTGGCCGGGGTGACCGGGCTGGCGGTCAAGGCCGAGCGGCACCGGCCACGGTGGGTGGCGATCCTCGGGGTGACCGCGTACCGGATCGCGTTCGTCCGGCCGAAGGCCGGCCTGGGGCCGCAGCCGCAGCGGCTGGGACCGGCCCGGGTCTGGGTACTGCCCAACCCGAGCGGCCTGAACGCGCACTTCCCGCTGCCGGCGTTGACGGCCGAGTTCGCCCGACTGCGCCGGGAGGCCGGACCCTAGGCCCGCTCGGCAAGGGTCTCGTAGTAGGACCGCATCGCGGGGTGGTACTCGTCGAACTCCGGTCGAGGCGTGCCGTCCCGCGAGGCGACGAGCATGTCCAGGTAGTACTCCCAGCCGGCGCCCACCTCGGCGACGCCGTCGAGGCTGCCCAGTTGCTGGGTGAACCGCAGCTCGGTGACGCCGGCGCTCTCGGTCAGCGCGAACTCCAGCAGCCAGTTGCCCGAGCCGTCGACCATCGACACGCTCAGGCGTCGCGGTGGCTCGCACTCCTCGACGCGGACGTCGCACCAGGGCTGCTGCTCCTCGTACGCCATCTGGACCCGGATGGTCCGGCCGGGCCCGGCGTCGCCCTCCCACGGGCCGAACCAGCGGGCCGTGCGCTCCGACTCGGTCAGGCTCGCCCACACGTCGGCCGCCGAGGCGCGGAACGTGCGGGTGAGGACGAGGTCGTGGCCGGTGGCGGTGGGGAACAGGCGGCCAACGGGGGTACGGGTCATGCGGTGTGCTCCGTTCGGTGCGCGGCCGGGCCGCGGCTGCGGCGTTCCCGGCGGGTTCGATAGACCTCGGTCTCCAACGCGTCGAGGCGCTGCTCCCACCGGTCGGGTGCGACGAGCTCGCCGAGCCAGTCGACAAGCGGGGCGAGCGGGCCCGGATCGAGCCGGTAGATCCTCGTGCGGCCGATCAGCTCGTCGCGGACCAGGCCGCTCTCGCGCAGCACCCGCAGGTGTCGGCTGATCGCCGGGCGGCTGATGGCGAACCGTCCGGCGATTTCGCCCGCGGCCAGCGGCGCGTCGCGGAGCATGCTCAGGATGCGCCGCCGCACCGGGTCCGCGAGCGCCGCGGCCACCTCGTCCACCCCGAAAGCGTAACTCATGAGTTACGGGTTTTCCGGTAGGGGTGCGTCGGTGGTGGGCACATGATCACGTGACCTGGCACTCTTGACGGCATGCCAGCCCAGCTTCGATCCCGCCTGCTCGACTGGACCGTCTCCGTACCCGTGCTCGCGGTGCTGGTGTTGCTCGTGACGTGGGGGCGAGAACTTCCCGGCCCCGTCGTCGTGGTGGTCGCCGCGCTGCTGGGCGGCGCGGTGCTCGCGGCCGTGCACCACGCCGAGGTGGTCGCCCACCGGGTCGGGGAGCCGTACGGCTCGCTGGTGCTCGCCGTCGCGGTCACCGTCATCGAGGTGGCCCTCATCGTCACGCTGATGATCAGCGGCCCGGAGAAGACACAGTCGCTGGCCCGCGACACCGTCTTCGCCGCCGTCATGATCACCTGTAACGGCATCCTCGGACTGTCCCTGCTGCTCGGGGCGCTACGCCGACGTGTGGCCGTATTCAACCCCGAGGGCACCGGCGGGGCCCTGGCGACCGTGATCACCCTGGCCACGCTGAGCCTCGTCATCCCGACCTTCACCACGGCCCGCCCCGGCCCGGAGTTCAGCCCGGCCCAGCTCACCTTCGCCGCCGTCGCCTCGCTGGCGCTGTACGGGCTGTTCGTGCTGGTGCAGACCGGCCGGCACCGCGACTACTTCCTGCCGGTCGACAGCCGGGGTCGGGTGATCGACGCGGAGGAGCACGCCAAGCCGCCCACCACCCGCGCGGCGCTGGTCAGCCTGGGACTGCTGCTGGTGGCGCTGGTCGCGGTGGTCGGCGACGCCAAGACCGTCTCACCGACGATCGAGGCCGGTGTGGCGGCGGCGAACCTGCCGCACGCGTTCGTCGGCGTGATCATCGCGCTGCTGGTGCTGCTGCCGGAGACCCTCGCCGCCGCCCGCGCCGCCCGCCGCGACCGCGTGCAGATCAGCCTCAACCTCGCCCTCGGCTCGGCGATGGCCAGCATCGGTCTGACCATCCCGGCCATCGCCATCGCCTCGATCTGGCTGGACGGCCCGCTGCTGCTCGGCCTCGGCGGCACCCAGCTCGCGCTGCTGGCCCTCACCGCCGTGACGGCGGTGCTGACCGTCGTGCCGGGCCGGGCCAACGTGCTCCAGGGCGGCGTGCACCTGGTGCTGCTGGCCGCGTTCGTCTTCCTGGCCGCCAGCCCCTGACGCGCCGGCGCAGCCTGGTCGGTGCCCGCGTTGCTCAGCCGGCGGTCGGGTCGTCCGCCAGGGCGTCCGCGCGGGCGTTGAGGTAGCGCTGCTGTGCCAGGTTCGTCGAGCGTGCCGCCGCCATCCGGTACGCCTCGCGCGCCGCGACACGCTCGCCGGTCAGCTCCCACAGGTGGGCGCGGGCAGCCGGCAGTCGCGGGCCGTCGGCCAACCGGGGGTCCTCGTCCAGTCCGGCACCATCCACCGGGCTGCGGTCTCCTCCCGTCGCGCCCGCGCCTGGTCACGCCGTAGCAGGTCGGTGAGCCGCCGGGACGCGACGGTGATCAGCCAAGCCCGAGGATTGTCCGGTACGCCGTCACGCGGCCACCCGTCCGCCGCCGCGATCAGCGCCTCCTGCACCGCGTCCTCGGCCGTGTCGAAGTGCCCGAAGCGGCGTACCAGCGCGCCGAGGACCTGCGGCGCCAACTCGCGCAGCAGGCCATCGGCGGGTGTCTCCGGCACGCCTCAGCCGGCCAGGTCCTCGACGCCGTCCAGCACCGGCCGCACGTCCACGTACGCGCCCGGGGTGTCCGGATCGACCAGGCCGGCGGCGATCTCGGTGGCCCGGTCGAAGCTGGCGCACTCCACGATCGTGTAGCCCGCCAGCACCTCCTGCGTCTCCGCGTACGGGCCGTCGGTCACCACGGGCGCCCCGCCCCGCACCTGCACGCGACGGGCGTGCACGGGCTCGCTCAGGCCCCGCGCGTCGACGAGTTCCCCGGACTCGGCGAGCGCCTGGTGGAACGTCTCCCATGTGCTGGTGCATGGCCGCGACCTGTTCGGCCGACATGGACGGCCGGTCGGAGGGCCGCCCCGACAAGGCGTCGTAGTACTGCTGCGAGCCGCAAAAGCATGATCATGTATTTCATGGTGGCCTTCCTGTTCCCGGTGCCGCCCCGGCACCGCTCACCAGAAACGTCGAACCCCAACCCCGCGCCCCGTCCCGTCCCCGTCCCGCCCCGTCCCCGTCCCACCCCGTTGATCATGAAGTTATTGCCATCGATGTCGGCGTGTCGGCGCAATAACTTCATGATCAACGGAAGTGGGCGGGTCGGCGATGCGGGGGTGGGGGTGGGGTGGGGGTGGGGTGGGGGTGGGTTATTGGCCGTAGGAGAGGCGGAGGCGGTTGTTGATCAGGTAGTTGAGGCGGTGGCGGAGGTAGCCGAGGGTGCTCTCGCTGGGCGGCTCCGCGTCGGGGGTGGTCAGAGTCCAACGCACCGCACAGTCACCGCCGGGCAGCCCGGGCGAGATGTCGAAACGGATCTCGTCCAGTGGCCGGTGCGGCCACAGCGACGACCACACCAGCAGCACCGGCGCGTAACCCGTCACCACCCGTGGCGGTACCTCGTCGTCGCGTAACTCCAGCCAGGGGCGACTCCCGGCCTCGTACGGGTCACGGAGCGACCGCCACACGACCTGCGCCGGGGCAGGCTGGCTCCGTTGACGGCTGCCCAGCACGTGCACGTCGCCCCTCCTGACCGGGCGGTCGCGTCCGCCCCCGGGCCATTGTGGCGGCCCCGCACCACGGCGCGCGAACCGCCCGGCCTGCGCCACGCCAACAACTCCGGCCGGCACCACGCCGCGACAACCTGTGCGTGAACTGTCCGGGCCGGTCAGGCGTGAATCCGGTGGCGGGCGTGGTGGTCGTACCGTCGGGGTATGGCGCGGTGCGAGCGCCGATGTTGGGGGAGGCACAGTGGGGGCTTGGTCAGGACGCGACTCCCGGGGACCCCTGGCGGGCCTGATCTGCTGGTGCATGGCCGCGACCTGTTCGGCCGACATGGACGGCCGGTCGCTGGCCCGGCCGGACAGGACGTCGTAGTCCTGCTGCGAGCCGTAGAGCAGAATCAGGTACTTCGCGGATCTCTTCTCCTGCCGCCGGCGCCGGTGCGGCGCCGCTCACCGGAGACGTCGACGCCGACCAGCCGTTCCGGACACCGTGGTGGCGACATCAGGGTGCGCCGACGGGGTGGTGCGCCGAGGCTACCGTCGGGCGCATGACGACGGTGTGGGTGGTGGTGGGCACCCTCGCCCTGCTTCTGGTCGGATCGTTCGGCTACGTCGCCCGGCGGGACCGCCGCCGGCTCAGCTCCGACGACGACGGCGGCGCCGCGCGCGCCGCTCGCTCCGCCCAGGAGCGGTACGCCGCCGAGCGGCACGCCGTGCAGGGCGACACCTGGCTGCGTGGCCGCGACGGCGCCTCCGGCTGAACCGTCCCGACGCGGCGGCCGTGTTGACTGTGGGGGATGGTGACCCGTTCATCGGGGTACTGCGACACGATCGGGCACCTGGGGAGGGTGATGTGATGGCACGCTCGGGTCGCCCGCGCGGGCCACTGGCCGCCGCGCTGGTGGCGTTGGTGGTGGCCGTCGGCTGCGCCGTCGGCGGAGTCCCGGACAGTGGGCCACGGGCACCCGCGCCGGAGACGTCCCGCTCGGTCAGGACCGGGGAGCCGACCGCTCGCGCCGACCGCACGACGAACGCCGACAGCTTCCAGGACGACATCAGCGTCGCCGTCGAGAAGGCCGACCTCTACTGGCGTTCCCAGTTCGACGCGTCCGGGCGGTCGTTCCGGCCGATCAGCCGGATCGTGCCGTACCGCCGCGACGGGGAGGTGGCCTGCGGCGGCCAGGGACTGCCGCGCAACAACGCCGTCTACTGCTCCCAGGGAGACTTCATCGCCTACGACCTGAACTGGTCGGTGGGCGCCTACCAGCAGGTCGGCGACGCGTTCGTCTACTACCTGCTCGGCCACGAGTATGCCCACGGCATCCAGGTCAGGCTGGGCATCCGCTACAACTTCACCATCCAGCAGGAGTTGCAGGCCGACTGCATGGCCGGTGCGTACCTCGGTGACTCGATCCGCAGCCAGCAACTGCGGCTCGAGCAGGGTGACCTCGACGAGTTCCGGGAGGGCCTGCTCGCGGTCGGTGACGACCCGAGCCAGCCCTGGTTCGCCGAGGGCGCGCACGGCACCGCCGAGCAGCGGACCGACTCGTTCTTCCGCGGCTACGAGAAGTCGCTGTCAGCCTGCGGCCTGGACTGAACCGGGGGAAGACGGGCCGACCTGCGCCGCGTCTTCCCCCGGATCTGCTGCCCGAAGGGGCGGACCCGCTACGGGTAGGTGTTGCGCCAGGTGCCGCAGCTGTCGTTGCCGAGGTCGTCCTCGCACACCCGGATGCTGTCGGCGTACCCGTTCAGGACGCCCTTGCCGCAACCCTCGGCGGAGCCGTTGCCGTCGCCGACCTTGCCGTACGTGCCGCCACCGGACCACTTGACCTGTACGTAGACGCCGTTGCCGTCCTGCTCCTTGTCACAGGCGTAGACCGTGACCTGGCCGCCGTTGGGGTTGTTCTTGAACAGGGTGCCGTAGTCGTCGCCCTGGTAGGCGATCATGTTGGCTGCCTGCACGGCCAAGGCCGCCGTCGGGCTGCCGATCGTGACCGCGACGCCGAGCGCCAGAGCGCCCAGGCCGGCACCGATTCTTCGTGCCACCGTCATGCTGTTTGGATTCCTTCCCCCGTCGAAAGTGGAGCGTCGATCGTATCGACGATGCGCCGGACGGCATCGACGAGGGTGAGCCGGGGACCGGTTGCGACCTGTGCCGCGCGACGCTGCCACGGCCCCTTGCGGTGACGTCGTCGCAACTGACCGTTATCGATTAGGGCGGCGGCGGTCCGGTGCCGGCCGGCGGGACGCCCCGGCGCCGTGGCGTACCCGACGACCACCGGGGCCGCCCCCGGCTGGCAGGATCAGGGCAGTCGCCGCACCCTGGAGGATCCGCTGAGCAGCCATTACCCCGCCGCCGTGCTCTTCGACATGGACGGCACGCTCATCGACAGCGAGAAGCTGTGGGACGTCGCGTTGCAGGAGTTGGCCCGCGGGTACGGCGGGGAACTGTCCGCCGACGCACGCCGGGCGATCATCGGTACCGCCATGGCCGAGTCGATGCGCATCCTGCACGACGACCTGGGGCAGCCCGAACGCGATCCGGACAGCAGTGCGGCGTGGATCAACGCACGGATCCTGGAGCTGTTCCGCACCGGTCTGCCCTGGCAACCGGGAGCGTTCGAGCTGGTGCACGCGGTCCGCGTGGCGGGAATCCCCACCGCGCTGGTCACCTCCAGCCCTCGGGCGCTGGTCGAGATCGCCCTGGACACCCTCGGTCGGGACAACTTCGACGTGGTCGTCGCCGGCGACGAGGTGGTCGCTGCCAAGCCGCACCCGGAGCCGTACCTGACCGCCGCACGGCACCTCGGTGCCCCGATCGAGCGGTGTGTGGCGATCGAGGACTCACCGACCGGGGTGGCCAGCGCGCTCGCCTCCGGCGCGGCCGTGCTGGCCGTACCCGCCGAGGTGCCGCTGCCCCCCATCGCCGGCGTACACCAGGTGCCGAGCCTGACCGGCGTGGACCCGGAGGCGCTCGCGGCGCTGCTGACCGACCGGGCCGCGGCGACCGGCTGACGCGGTCGACGCCACCGGCCGAGGAAGCGCGCGACCCCCGACGCCGCGAGTGGCGTCGGGGGTCGCGAGGTGGAACCGGTCAGTCGTGGGCGATCGCGCCCAGGACGTTGATCCGGGCCGCCCGCACGGCGGGGACCACCGCGGCCACCACCCCGACGATCGCGGCGAGACCGAGGAAGACGCCCATCTGTCCCCAGGGCAGGATCAGGTCGGTGATGCCCTCGTCCTTGAGCGCCTCGACCACGGCGGCGCCCAGGCCGGTGCCGACCGCGACGCCCAGCAGCGCGCCGAAGACGGAGATCACCACCGCCTCGACCGTGATCATCCCCATGGTCTGGCCACGGCGCAGCCCGATCGCGCGGAGCAGGCCCAACTCCCGCGTGCGCTCCAACACCGACAGCGCGAGCGTGTTGACGATGCCCAGGACGGCGATCACGATGGCCAGCGCCAGCAGGATCTGGATCATCGTGAGCAGCCCGTCGAGCGAACTCGTCTGCTGCTTGATGAACGCGTCCCGGTCGGCCACCGACACCTCGGGGCTGTCCGCGAGCAGCGTCTCCACCTGCGGTTGCACGTCGGCCACCCGGGCGCCCGGTGCCAGCTGGATGAAGCCCTGGATGGGCTGCGGGATCGCGAAGTCCTTCGCCGCGGCCGGCGGCAACGTCACCGGGTTGGTCAATTGCGACGACTCGTAGATGCCGCTGATCGTGTACGTGCGAGGCTCACCCCGGGTGAGCTGCACGGTCACCGTTGAGCCGACCGACCAGCCCCGGGACTTGGCGGTGTCGGAGCTGGCGAGCATCTGCGTCGGTGACAGCCGGTCGATGTCACCGGCGGTCGCCTTGGCACCGAAGATCTGCCGCAGCGACGCGACCTCGCTGCTCGCCGCCACCCACGTGCTCTGACCGTCCACGCGTGCCATGTCGCCGTACTCGCCGTCGACCAGTCGCACGCCGGGCAGCGCCTTCACCTGGTCCAGCACGCTCGGGTCGAAGCTCGGCGGACGCGGGCCACCCTGCTGACCGGCGATCACCAGCTCGGCCTTGATGGTGTCCTGGGCGAGCGCGCTGATGCTGCCCTTGGCCGAGTCGAGGATCACCGTGACGCCGGTGACCAGCGCGATGCCGACCATCAGCGCGGCAGCCGTGATGGCGGTGCGGCGGGGGTTGCGCCCGGAGTTGAGCCGGCCCAGCTTGCCCGGCACCGACCAGGAGAAGATCGCGCCGAGCAGGTTCACCACCGGCCGACTGATCAGCGGGGTCAGCAGCGCCACACCGATGAAGGCGAACAGCACGCCGCCCAGGATGGTGGCGAGCGTCTGACCGCCCGCGTTGCCGCTGAGCCCCAGGAAGAGCAGCACCGCGCCGATGCCGGTGACCAGCGACCCGGCCACGGTGATCTTGGTCAGCGGTCGGTCCGGGGTCGCCACGTCCTGCATGGCGGCGATCGGCGGGATCCGGGACGCCCGCAGCGCCGGCAGCAGGGCCGCCACCACGGTGATCACCAGACCGACACCGAACGACCCGATCACGGCCGCCGCCGGCACGCCGATCCCGGCCAGGGTCAGGCCACCGGCCAACTTGCCGAACAGGAACGCCAGCAGCGCGCCCACCCCGATGCCGGCGGCCAGGCCGAGCACCGACGCGATCAGACCCACCGCGATGGCCTCCAGCACCACCGAGCCGATGATCTGCCGCCCACTCGCACCGATGGCGCGCATCAGCGCCAACTCACGGGTGCGCTGCGCCACGATGATCGAGAAGGTGTTGAGGATCAGGAAGGTGCCGACCAGCAGCGCCACGGCGGCGAAGCCGAGCAGGATCTTGTTGAAGAAGGAGAGGCCCTCCTTCAGGCTGGCCGCAGCGTCATCGGCGACCTGCTCGCCGGTCTTCACGTCGTAGTCCGCGCCCAGCGTGCGGGCCACGTCGTCGCGCAGCGCCTCATCCGAGACACCGCCGGCGGCCTTCACCGTGACGCTGCTGAACACCCCCGGTTCGCCCAGCATCAGCCGCTGCGCCACCGGCGTGGTGAAGAAGACCTCGTTGACGCCGCCGATCGAGTCCCGGTCACCGCTGTAACCGGCGATGCCGACCAGCGTGAAGTCCCGCTTCTTCGACTCGAACGCGGTCAGCACGCCGACCTTCTCGCCGACGCGCACCTTCGCCGACGTGGCCAGCGACTTGTTGACGACGATCTCGTCGTCGGCCTGCGGCGCGCGCCCCTCGCGCAGTTGCAGCAGGTCCCCCTCGCCGACCCAGTTCTCACCCAGCTGCGGCGGCCCGAACGACGTGACGACCTTGCCGTTGCTGCCGATCACCCGCGCACCGTCGGCGTTGACGACACCGGTCGCCGAGGCCACCCCCGGCACCTGCTTGACCCGGTCCACCACGGCGGCCGGCAGCGGGGCGGCGGTCTGCTCGCCCTCCATCTCGTTGACCTCGACCTTGGGCTTCGCCGCGACGTTCACGTCGATCTCGGAGAAGCCGTCGGCGAACACCGAGTCGAAGGAGCGACCCAGCGTGTCGGTCAGCACGAACGCGCCGGAGACGAACATGACCCCGAGCACCACCGCCAGACCGGACAGGATCAGCCGGACCTTGCGGGCCAGCAGACTCTTGAGCGTCGCCCGGAACATCAGTTGCCCACCTCGGCCGGAGTGTCCAGCTTCTTCATGGTGTCCAGCACCGTGTCGGCGGTCGGCTCGATCAGCTCCGAGACGATCTGCCCGTCGGCGAGGAAGACCACCCGGTCGGCGTACGCCGCGGCGGTCGGGTCGTGGGTGACCATCACGATGGTCTGGCCGTGCTCGCGCACCGAGTCGCGCAGGAAGCCGAGCACCTCCGCGCCGGAGCGCGAGTCCAGGTTGCCGGTCGGCTCGTCCGCGAAGATCACCTCGGGGCGGGACACCAGCGCACGCGCGCACGCCACCCGCTGCTGCTGACCGCCGGAGAGCTGCGCCGGCCGGTGGTCCAGCCGGTCCTGCAGGCCCACCGTCCGGATCACCGTGTCGTACCAGGCCTGGTCCGGCTTACGCCCGGCGATCGACATCGGCAGCAGGATGTTCTCCTTCGCGGTGAGCGTCGGCAGAAGGTTGAACTGCTGGAAGATGAAGCCCACCTTGTCCCGGCGCAGCTTCGTCAGTCCGGAGTCGCCCAGCCCGGTGACCGTCGTCTCACCGATCGACACCGTCCCCCGGGTCACCGAGTCGAGACCGGCGAGGCAGTGCATCAACGTCGACTTGCCGGAACCCGACGGGCCCATGATCGCGGTGAAGCGGGCACGTTCGAACTCCGCGCTGACCCCCCGCAGCGCGATGACCTGAGCCTCGCCGCTGCCGTACACCTTCCACACGTCGTTCGCCCGGGCCGCGGCCTGCGCCTGCTGGCCTACCGTCGCGGTCACGTCATCTACCTCTTCCGTCTGTCCGAATCCCACGCCGCCCCCCGATGGTCCGGCGCGACCGTTCAATCATCGGCGCTGCTCGCGCCCGTACCGTCCGCCCCTGGGGGGACGCGGAGCGGATTTCCCGCTGCGGGTGCACCCCCATGCCGCATCAGGGTTGCCCCTGACCCGACGGCCGGTCGACCGGTTTTGCACACTTCCCCCTCACGTCACAGGAGGGTCAACCGCGCCGTGCCGTCTCCGGTCACGGTAGGTGAGCACGGCAACCGGGCCGTCCCTCCACGGGGGGATCTTCGAGTACGCCGCGTGAGGTACCCGGGGCTTCGCGGCTACGCCCGTGGGCGGACCAGACCCGACTCGTACGCCAGCACGACCGCCTGCACCCGGTCGCGCAGCCGCAGCTTGGTCAGCAGGTGCCCGACGTGGGTCTTGACGGTGGTCTCGCTCACCGACAGCACGGCCGCGATCTCGGCGTTGGACAACCCTCGGGCCACCTGCACCAGCACCTCGCGTTCCCGGTCGGTGAGCGCGTTGAGCGCCGCCGACGGCGTGGCCGACGGGTCGGGCAGCAGCTCCGCGAAGCGCTCCAGCAGTCGCCGCAGGATGCGCGGCGAGACCACCGCGTCCCCGCCGGCCACCGTGCGGATCGCCGCGATCAGCTCCTCGGCGGGTACGTCCTTGGCCAGGAACCCGCTCGCGCCCGCGCGCAGCGCCCCCACCACGTACTCGTCGAGGTCGAACGTGGTCAGCACCAGCACCCGCACCGGCAGGCGGGAGTCGACGATGGCTCGGGTCGCCGCCACCCCGTCCATGCGGGGCATCCGGATGTCCATCAGCACGACGTCGGGCAGCAGCCGCCGGGACAGCTCGACCGCCTCCACGCCGTCGCCCGCCTCCGCCACCACGTCCAGGTCACCCTCGGCCCCCAGGACCATGCGGAAGCCCGTACGCAGCAGCGGCTGGTCGTCGGCGAGCAGGATGCGTACCGGCCGAGCCGGGGCCACCCGATCGCTCATCTCGTCTCCCGTCCCGCTGCACCGGCCTGTGCGTTTCGCCGACCACGGTAAAGGTCGCCCCGCTCCGCCACTCCCTCCTCCGCCGCGATCTTGCACTTTCTGCGCCGACAGGCTGGGGCGAATCACCCGATGTCGACAACCGAGACTGCAAGATCGCCGGGGCGGGGCGGGGCGGGGCGGGGCGGGGCGGGGCGGGGCGGGGCGGGGTGGGGTGGGGTGGGGTGCGGGGTGGGGTGCGGGGTGTGGGGTGGGTTAGTCGTCGGCGCCGGGGGGTGTGGGGGTGCTGCGGGCGTCGCGGAGGGGGTCGGCGTTCGCCGCCGCGACGGGGAACGGCGGGGGAGTTCCGCCGAACGTGGGGCAGAGCGCCTGGTGGCTGCACCAGTCGCACAGTTTGCTCGGCCGGGGCCGGAAGTCCTGTCGGGCGGTGGCCTGCTCGATCGCCCGCCACAGCGCCACCACGGTGCGTTCGAAGCGGACCAGCTCGTCGGCGTCGGGCGTGTAGTCCAGCACCTCGGCGTCGCGCAGGTAGAGCAGGCGCAACACCCGGGGTACCACCCCGCGGGTGCGCCACAGCACCAGCGCGTAGAACTTCAGCTGGAACAGCGCGCGTGCCTCGAACGCCTCCCGGGGCGCTCCGCCGGTCTTGTAGTCGACCACCCGCAGCGCGCCGTCCGGGGCCACGTCCAGCCGGTCGAGATAGCCCCGGATCAACAACTCCTCGTCCACGACCGCCGAGATCAGACTCTCCCGTTCGGCCGGCTCGAGGCGCGTCGGATCCTCCACGGCGAAGTAGCCCTCCAGCAGCCCTGCCGCCGAGCGCAGGAACTCCACCGGGCCGGCTGGCTCGGCGTCGTCGAAGATCGCGGCCAGTTCCGGCTGCTCGGTGACCAGCCGATCCCACTGCGGGGCCACCAGATCGCCCGCCGCGGCCGGGGTGCGACCCGACGCGGGCAGGTCGAAGAGCCGCTCCAGCACCGCGT
Organism: Micromonospora sp. NPDC005174; assembly: GCF_040608495.1. NCBI lineage: Bacteria > Bacillati > Actinomycetota > Actinomycetes > Micromonosporales > Micromonosporaceae > Micromonospora > Micromonospora sp. NPDC005174. Next base: position 302,853 of record NZ_JBEXIJ010000002.1, read on the forward strand.
GCACCAGCGTGCCCCGGGCCTGCTCGATGGTCGTCCGCTCGGGCAGCCGGTCGATGCTGCGGAACCGGTAGAGCAGCGGGCAGGTCTTGAAATCCGCGGCCCGTGACGGAGACAGCGAGGCACGCACCGTCGTGGGCGTCTGCGCCGGGGGAGAGGACTGGGGGGTGGTGACCGGTTCCGCCGTCATGTGCGCAAAGGTTAGGGCACCGGTATGACACCGCCCGCCAGCCGCCCCGCAGGTGACCGGTCCGTAGCATCGGTGCGATGGAGCAGAAATCCCGGCCCCCACGCCGGTCCGACCGGCGACCCGGTCTGAGCGTGGGGCGAGTGCTCGGAGTGCCCCTGTACCTCAACGCCTCCATGCTCCTGCTCGCCGTGCTGGTCGCCGTGCTCTACGCCGAGTTCGCCCGCCGCCAGTTGGATCTGCCACAGGTCAGCGGCTACCTGATCGGCTTCGGGTTCGTGGTGTCCCTGCTCGGCTCGGTGCTTCTGCACGAGTTGGGCCACGCGCTCACCGCCCGCCGCTACGGCATCGGTGTGCGCGGAATCACCCTCGAACTGCTCGGCGGGTACACCGAGATGGAGCGCGACGCCCCGACGCCCCGGATCGACCTGCTGGTCTCGCTGGCCGGCCCGGCGGTCTCGGCGGTGCTCGGCGGCCTCGCGGTCGCCGCCACGCTCGCCCTGCCCCCGGGCACCGTCGCCCACCAGCTCGCCCTCCAGCTCGCGTTGAGCAACGTCATCGTCGCGGTGTTCAACAGCCTGCCCGGCTTGCCGCTGGACGGCGGCCGGGCGCTGCGGGCCGCCGTCTGGGGCTTCACCGGCGACCGGCACCGCGGCACCGAGGTCGCCGGCTGGGCGGGGCGCGTCGTCGCCGTCGGCACGGCCGCACTGGTGGGGCTGCTGACGTTCACCCACGCTCTGGCACCGGTGGCGCTGCCGCTCATGCTGCTGGTCGCGGTCACCCTCTGGCGCGGCGCCGGGCAGTCGATCCGGGCCGCGCGGGTCAGCCGGCGGTTCCCCCTGATCGACCTGGCCCAGATGGCGCGGCCGGTGTGGCCGGTGACCACCGGCACGCCGCTGGCCGAGGCCCAGCGCCGCCGCGCCGAGAGTGGCCAGCCCGCAGCCGCCCTACTGGTCACGAATTCGATCGGCCGCCCGGTGGCGCTCGTCGATCCGGCCGCCGCCGCTGCCGTCCCCGCCGAGCGTCGTCCCTGGCTGGCGGTGGACGCCGTCGCCCGGTCCCTCACCGAGCTTCCCGCGCTGTCACTCGGTCTCGACGGCGAACGGGTGATGGAGGTCGTGCAGACCCACCCGGGCGCGCAGTACGTGGTGACGTCAGGCGAAGATGTCGTCGGCATTCTGCACATCGGGGACCTGGCACAGCTCCTCGAACCCAACCGGAAGATGACACCGTGACCGCAACTCCCTCCACCGTCGGAGCCGACGCCGCCCCCCGGACGCTGACACCTGTGCACCGAGGCCCGTTCCGGCCCGGCGACCGTGTGCAGCTGACCGACCCCAAGGGGCGGATGCACACCGTGACGCTGGAGCACGGCAAGGAGTTCCACACCCACCGCGGGATCCTGGCGCACGACGCGCTGATCGGGCTGCCCGACGGCAGCGTGGTGACCACCTCCGGCGGTGGCACCGCGTTCCTGGCGCTGCGCCCGCTGCTCTCGGACTACGTGCTCTCCATGCCTCGCGGCGCCCAGGTGATCTACCCGAAGGACTCGGCGCAGATCGTCGCGATGGGCGACATCTTCCCCGGCGCGAAGGTCCTCGAGGCCGGCGCCGGCTCCGGCGCGCTGAGCTGCTCGCTGCTGCGCGCCGTCGGCACCGAGGGTGAGTTGCACTCGTTCGAGGTGCGCGACGACTTCGCCCAGATCGCCAAGCGCAACGTCGAGGCGTTCTTCAACGGGCCGCACCCCTCGTGGCACCTGCACGTCGGTGACGTCGCGCAGTGCCAGGAGACCGGCTTCGACCGCATCATCCTGGACATGCTCACCCCCTGGGAGACCCTCGACATGGTCGAGCGGGCGCTGGTGCCCGGCGGCGTGTTCATCGGGTACGTCGCCACCACCCCGCAGCTCTCGGAACTGGTCGAGGCGCTGCGCGAGCGCGGTGGCTGGACCGAGCCGCGCGCCTGGGAGTCGCTGGTGCGGGACTGGCACGCCGAGGGCCTCGCCGTCCGACCCGACCACCGGATGATCGCGCACACCGCGTTCCTGGTCTCCGCGCGCAAGCTCGCCCCGGGCGTCACCGCGCCGCCACGTCGCCGAAAGCCCAGCAAGGGCAATGAGGCGTACGTGCAGCGTCGCGAGGACCTGCGCGCGGCCGAGGCGGCCCGCCAGGCCGCCGCCGCGCAGGCCGACTCGACGGGGGAGATGGACAGGCCGTGACCATCGGTGAGCGGGGGGAGGCGGCCCGATGAGCCGACCGGGTTACGGCGGCGGCGACCTGCCCGCCGTGTTTCCGGACTGGTCGCCCTACCAGGACCTCGAGTCGGCGGCCCGCGCCTACCTCCGGGACCCGGACGTAGCCCTGGAGGCGCTCGGCGGCGTGCTGCGCGGCGCCTCGGTGCTCGGCTTCACCCTGGAACGGTTCGTCAACGAGGTCAACGGCGTGTGGCAGGAGGTCGTCGTCTGCGACGGCAGCCGGTTGATCCTCTGGCACGGCGAGGACGTGCCGCCGGAGGAGGGGCCAGCGGGCTCGATGACGTCTTCGCTGCGGGTCGTGCCCGTCTCCACGGTCACCGAGGTGGGCTGCCGGCGGCGACTCAACCGCTCCGAGAGCGGCGAGATCCGGGTCGACAGCATTGACGTCTACCTGCTGCTCACCTCGCTGGACGAGGCGCCGCCGAGCGAGGAGATGGCCGGTACGCCCCGGCACGACGCGCTGCGGTTCGGCAAGACCCTCGACGACGGCGGGGCCGGGCAGATCGCCCGACTCGAGGAGTTCGCGCGGCTGGTCGCCTCGGTCGTCGGCCGCCCGATGCTCTGAGGCGTACCCCGTCGGGGTCAGCGCCGCGCGGTCCGCGCGGCGCTGGCTCAGTCGTCCTCGGCGTCCGGGCCGGCGACCTCGACGCCGTCGCCGCGCACCACGTGGATGCAGTCGCCCGGGCACTCCTTCGCCGAGTCGATCACCTCGAGTCGCAGGTGCTCGGGCACGTCGACGCGGCTGCCCGGGGCCAACTTCAGCTCACCGTCGACACCCTTGACGTACGCCAGGCCGTCGATGTCGAACTCGAACACCTCCGGCGCGTACTGCACGCAGAGCCCATCGCCCGTGCAGAGATCCTGGTCCACCCAGACCTGCAACTGGTCGGTCGCGACCTCGGCCACGGTGCACCCCCCATGTTCTCCCGTACCTGCCTCCGACGGTACCCGAACGCCGGTAACGACCCCGCAGACCACCCCTTGGCGATCAAGGTTCAGTGACGAGGGTGTTGCGTGGGACCGAATCGGGCTCATAGCGGCTAGTGTTAGCTCAGAACGTTCAAGCCCCCCGGGGAGGTGGGACGTGGCAGCACGCAGCGACGACGCGGACTCGCGCGCCGCACGGTGGGAGAAGGAAGCCCACGATCTCTCCACGCAGGTCGCGTTCCTTCAGGAGGAACTCGCCCTGGTGCGGCGCAAGTTGACCGAAAGCCCCCGACACGTCCGGCAGCTCGAAGAGCGGCTGGCGGCCACCCAGGCACAGTTGGCGCGGCTGACCGAGAACAACGACCGGCTGGTGAGCACCCTCAAGGAGGCTCGCACGCAGATCGTCACGCTCAAGGAGGAGATCGACCGGCTCGCGCAACCGCCGAGTGGCTACGGAGTCTTCCTGGCCAAGCACGACGACGGCACGGTGGACGTCTTCACCGGCGGCCGCAAGCTGCGGGTAGCCGTCTCGCCCTCGCTGGACGTGGCCGAGCTGCAGCGCGGCCAGGAGGTCCTGCTCAACGACGCACTCAACATCGTCGACGCGTTCGGGTACGAGCGGGTCGGCGAGGTGGTGATGCTCAAGGAGATCCTGGAGGGGCCGAACGGCGCGCCGGGTGACCGGGCGCTGGTGGTCTCCCACTCCGACGAGGAGCGCATCGTGCACCTCGCCGAGACCCTCATCGGTTCGGCGATCCGTGCCGGCGACTCGCTCATGATCGAGCCCCGCTCGGCGTACGCGTACGAGCGGATCCCGAAGAGCGAGGTCGAGGAGCTGGTCCTGGAGGAGGTGCCCGACGTCGACTACTCCGACATCGGTGGCCTCCAGTCGCAGATCGAGCAGATCCGCGACGCGGTCGAGCTTCCGTTCCTGCACGCGGACCTGTTCCGCGAGCACCAGCTCCGCCCGCCCAAGGGCATCCTGCTCTACGGACCGCCCGGCTGCGGCAAGACGCTGATCGCCAAGGCGGTGGCCAACTCCCTGGCCAAGAAGATCGCCGAGCGGCAGGGCAAGGAGAAGCACACCAGCTTCTTCCTCAACATCAAGGGCCCGGAGCTGCTCAACAAGTACGTCGGCGAGACCGAGCGGCACATCCGGCTGATCTTCCAGCGGGCTCGGGAGAAGGCCGGCGAGGGCACCCCGGTGATCGTGTTCTTCGACGAGATGGACTCGATCTTCCGGACCCGTGGCTCCGGCGTCTCGTCCGACGTGGAGAACACGATCGTCCCGCAGCTGCTCAGCGAGATCGACGGTGTGGAGGGGCTGGAGAACGTCATCGTCATCGGCGCCTCCAACCGGGAAGACATGATCGACCCGGCGATCCTGCGCCCCGGTCGGCTCGACGTGAAGATCAAGATCGAGCGGCCGGACGCCGAGGCAGCGAAGGACATCTTCTCCAAGTACATCCTCCCCGGGCTACCGCTGCACCCGGACGACCTCGCCGAACACGGCACCGACCCGCAGGCCACCGTGGCCGCGATGATCGACGCCGTCGTTCTGCGGATGTACTCCGAGACCGAGGAGAACCGCTTCCTCGAGGTCACCTACGCCAACGGCGACAAGGAAGTCCTCTACTTCAAGGACTTCAACTCCGGCGCGATGATCCAGAACATCGTCGACCGGAGCAAGAAGATGGCCATCAAGGAGTTCCTCACCTCCGGTCGCAAGGGGCTGCGCCTGCAGCACCTGCTCGACGCCTGCGTCGACGAGTTCCGCGAGAACGAGGACCTGCCCAACACCACCAACCCCGACGACTGGGCCCGCATCTCCGGCAAGAAGGGCGAACGGATCGTCTACATCCGCACGCTCGTCTCCGGCGGCAAGGGCGCCGAGGCCGGCCGGTCCATCGAGACCGCCAGCAACACCGGCCAGTACCTGTAAGAACGCGCTGACACCAGCGGGGCTCGGGACGCGAGGCGTCCCGGGCCCCGCTCGTCGCACCGGCCCACACACGCCCACCCGACCCGGTACGCTGTGGCGCTTCCCACCCCTGCGAAACGTCGAGGATCCGCGTGCCGTCCGAACTCACCGTCACCGACCCGCCGGCACGCCCCGCGGTCGATCCGCGGACCCCGCCTTCCGCCCGCTCGTACCGCACGCTGCTCCTCGCGCTGGCGGCCGCGTGGCTGGTACCCGCGGTCGCGTACCCCCTGCACCTGGCCTGGCTGCTGCCCCCGCTCGTGCTGCTGGCCACAGCCAGCCTGCTGCGCGGCGGCCGCACCCTGCTCGACCGGCTCGTGCTCGCCACGCTGCTGCTCGTCGGCGCCACCACCATCGCCGGGCTGCTCTTCACTCTCTGGCCCTGGGGGCTGCACCCGGTCGCCGTCAGCGGCGCCGCCCTCAGCGCGCTCGCCGTCGTCGCCACGGTGACCGGCCGACGCCCCAGCCTGCCCAGACCGGTGTGGACCGACCTGCTGCCGGTCGTCGCCACCGTCGCCGTCGTCGGCTACCTCGCATCACCCTGGCTGCGGGCCAGCACCCTCGCCGGGCGCCTCAGCCTCCTCGCCCTCGGCGAGGACAACTTCCGCCACGTCGCCCTCGTCGACGCCATCGGCCGGCTCGGCGGGTACGTCTTCCTCGACCCGTCGGCCGCCCGCGACGACATCGTCTCCCTGCTCGCCCGCTACCCGCAGGGCTGGCACCTCACCACCGCCGTGCTCGACGCGCACCTGCGCTCCGCCACCGGTACGCCGAGCGGGGCCAGCAGCCTCGGCCACTACGGGTGGTGGTGCTTCGCCACCTTCGGCCTGTTCGTGCTCACGCTCTTCTGGGCCGCCCAACGCCTTCCCGGACCCCTGCACCCGCTGCACCGGGTCGTCCTGACCGTCGTCGTCAGCGCCCTCGTCCTCGGCAGCCAACTGCCCCGCCTGCTCATCGCCGGCTACCCCAGCGAGGTGCTCGGGCTCGCGCTCGCCGTCGCGCTGACCGCGCTCGTCGTACGCCCGCTCGCCAGCAACCGGGAACAACTCGTCCTGCTCGGCGCGCTGCTCACCGGCATCGGCTTCACCTACTACCTGTTCCTCCCACCGGCCGGGCTGCTGGTGCTCGGCTGGCTGATCGCGCACCGCCGGGAGTTGCTCCACACCCGCCGGACCGTCTTCGCCGTCGGCCTGGTCACCGCCCTGCTCGCCCCGCTGCCCCTGGTACTGGGCGTCTTCGCCGCAGGTCAGACCGAAGCCCTCGACGCCAAGGCCGGCCTGGAACTCGCCGAGGCGTGGCGTGCCCTGCTCGGCTTCGCCCCGATCGTCCTGATCGGCCTCGTGATCCAGGCCCGCCGCGCCGACCGGGCCTGGCGGAGGCACCTCGCCGCCGTGCTGGTTGCCGTCGCCTTCGCCCTCGCCATCGCCCTGGCGAACGTCCTCGCCGGCGTCCAGCCCGCCTACTACTTCATGAAGGGCGTGCACCTCGCCACGGTCGGGCTCATCGTCGGCACCGCCGCCCTGGTCCTGCTGCTGCCCGTGCCGTCCGCCGAACGGCGTTCGAACCGGGTCCGGGCCGTCGCCGTACCCGCGCTCGCCGCCACCCTGGCCGTGCTCACCGTCGTGACCCTCTGCGGGCTCACCGGCTGGAGTCGGAGCCTGCTCGTGGTGGACAAGCAGAGCTGGACGCAGCTCTGGGTCCAGCACAGCGTGGACAAACCGTCGAGGGTCGCCCAGGTCTGCGCCGCGGCCTACCGCCGCCACCCCGACCAGCCGGGCACCATCACCGTCGTGCTCGACCGGACCGGCTACCGCGGCTACGTGGAATCGATCTGCCTCTCCGCCCTGCAGGGCACCACCGCCCAGAGCGAGCCGGCGATCTACCTGCCGATGTTCGAGGAACCCGAGCGCACCCGCAAGATTCTGCGCTCAACCCGTGGTCCGATCCGCCTGCTGGTCAGCGACCCGGCCGCGCAACGACGCGTCGACAAGCTGCTGACCAGGTACCCGGACCTGCGCGGCCGGGTCACCACCGTTCCAATGATCATCAAGTACTGAACGTGGCGGGCGGGGCGCGGGGCGACACCCGTAACCCGCCCGCACCGGCGCGCCCCCGACCCCGAACAGTCGGACTACGCTCGACATGACGGGGACCGGGTCGGGCGAGCGAAGCGGGTAGGTCGATGAGCGTAAGACGGATCATGGGCACCGAGGTCGAGTACGGCATCTCCGTACCCGGCCAGGCCGGAGCGAACCCGATGGTGACCTCGTCCCAGGTGGTCAACGCCTACGGGGCCCGGCCCGAGCTCAACCGGGGCGGCCGCGCCCGCTGGGACTACGAGGAGGAGTCGCCGCTGCGCGACGCCCGCGGCTTCACCTACTCCGGAGCCGCCTACGACCCCGCCGAGGCCCTCGCCGACGAGGACCTGGGCCTGGCCAACGTGATACTCACCAACGGCGCACGCCTCTACGTGGACCACGCGCACCCCGAATACTCCACTCCCGAGGTCACCACGCCCCGCGACATCGTGCGCTGGGACAAGGCCGGCGAGCGGGTGATGGCCGAGGCGTCCCGCCGCGCCGCCACCATCCCCGGCAGCCAGCCCATCCACCTCTACAAGAACAACACCGACAACAAGGGCGCGAGCTACGGCGCCCACGAGAACTACCTGATGCGCCGGCAGACCCCGTTCGCCGACATCGTGGCGTACCTGACGCCCTTCTTCGTGACCCGGCAGATCGTCTGCGGCGCCGGCCGCGTCGGCATCGGACAGGACGGCGGGCAGAGCGGCTTCCAGATCTCCCAGCGCGCCGACTTCTTCGAAGTGGAGGTCGGCCTCGAGACCACCCTCAAGCGACCGATCATCAACACCCGCGACGAGCCGCACGCCGACGCCGACAAGTACCGCCGGCTGCACGTCATCATCGGCGACGCCAACCTCTCCGAGATCTCCACCTACCTCAAGGTGGGCACCACCGCGCTGATCCTCACCATGATCGAGGAGAAGGCGCTCAGCGCCGACCTCGGCATCGCCGACCCGGTCAGCGAACTGCGCGCGGTCAGCCACGACCCGTCCCTCACGCACCTCATGCGGCTGCGCGACGGCCGCCGGCTGACCGCCCTGGACGTGCAGTGGGCGTACCTCGAACGGGTGCGGTCCTTTGTCGACGACCGCTACGGCACCGATGTCGACGAGCAGACCGCCGACGTGCTGGACCGGTGGGAGGGCGTGCTGGACCGGCTCGGCCGCGACCCGATGCTCTGCGTGGACGAGTTGGACTGGGTGGCGAAGCTGCGGCTGCTGGAGGGCTACCGGGAGCGGGAGAAGCTCGGCTGGGGTTCGCACAAGCTCCAGCTCGTCGACCTCCAGTACTCCGACGTACGCCCGGAGAAGGGCCTCTACAACCGGCTCGTCTCCCGAGGGGCCATGAAGACGCTGCTCACCGACGAGGAGGTCCGCAGCGCGATGACCGAGCCGCCGGAGGACACCCGGGCCTACTTCCGGGGCCGCTGCCTCGCGCAGTATGCCTCCGAGGTGGTCGCCGCGAGCTGGGACTCGGTGATCTTCGACGTGGGCCGGGAGTCGCTCGTCCGGGTGCCGATGATGGAGCCGGAGCGTGGCACCCGCGCTCACGTCGGGGCCCTGTTCGACCGCTGCGCCAGCGCCAAGGACCTGCTGGAGACGCTGACCGGCGGCTGAACGCGACACCGATTGCCCGCTGCGCGCCGCAAGCCGGCGCGCGGCGGGCTTTTCGTCGTCCGGGCGAGGTAAGTTCATCGCAGACGATCGTGGAGGAGGCAGCAATGGCCACTCATGACAGCGGCGGCCAGTCGCAGTCCGGCAAGTCCCGCCAGGGCGAGGAAATCGAGGACGTCACCACCGAGGCCAACCCCGAGGTGGCCGAGCGGCACGCCGAGATCACCGAGGACGTCGACGACCTGCTCGACGAGATCGACTCCGTCCTGGAAGAAAACGCCGAGGAATTCGTCAGGGGCTATGTCCAGAAAGGGGGTGAATGATACTATATGTCTGATTTGCCGGACAGTGCCGAGAAGGCGTGTCCGCAGTGCAAAAGAGTGCTGGCCACCTCGGACTTCCACCGCGACCGGCGGAGGAAGGACGGGCTGGCCTTCTGCTGCAAGGTCTGCGCCGCTGCACGGTCGGAGGCAAGTCGTCGTAAGCGTGGTATCGGCCCACAGCGAAAGTCACCCACGCCCGTCGGCGAAGGCCTCAAGTGGTGTCCGGACTGTGCGCAGATCAAGCCCTTGGAAGACATCCCCACCACCTCCACCAAGACCAGCGGCCGACACAGCTACTGCAAACCCTGCCACAATGCCCGCGGGAAAGAGACGGCGCAGCGGCTGTACGGCGGCACGCGCGAGTACCACCTGCGGCGGCGCTACGGCATTGGGGAGAAGGAGTTTCAGGAGCTCCTGGCCGAACAGGGCGGGGTCTGCGCGATCTGTGGCGGCGCGGACCCGCAACATCTGGACCACGATCATCGCACCGGATGGGTGCGCGGGATACTCTGCTTCAACTGCAACGGTGGTCTTGGCCAGTTCCGTGACAGTCCTACGAGGCTGGCCAGGGCGATCACGTACCTGAGAGGAACCACGTGGCAGCGGGCTTTGATCCATCCGGGCGTCTACCAGATGTGTTCACCAACGCGGGGACGTCCTCCTTCACCACGTTCCTGAGCCGGGTGGCGCCCGAGATGCTGCCCGGTCGTCGACCCCTTCCGCCGGGCATGGCCGCCGACCTGGCGCCGCACGCGACCACCATCGTGGCGATCTCGGCCGCCGGTGGCGTGGTGATGGCCGGTGACCGACGGGCCACCATGGGCAACCTCATCGCCCAGCGCGACATCGAGAAGGTGCACCCCGCCGACGCGTACTCGTTGGTCGGCATCGCGGGCACCGCGGGCATCGGCATCGAGCTGATGCGACTGTTCCAGGTGGAGCTGGAGCACTACGAGAAGATCGAGGGCGCGATGCTCTCGCTCGATGGCAAGGCCAACCGGCTCGCGTCGATGATCCGGGGCAACCTGGGTGCGGCCATGCAGGGCCTCGCCGTCGTTCCGCTGTTCGCCGGCTTCGACCTGGCCGCCAGCGACCCGGCGCGGGCTGGGCGGATCTTCAGCTTCGACGTGACCGGTGGCCCGTACGAGGAGACCGGCTACGACGCCATCGGCTCCGGCTCGCTCTTCGCCAAGTCGGCGCTCAAGAAGCGTTTCCGGACCGGCGTGTCCCTCGATGACGCGACCCGGCTCGCGGTCGAGGCGCTCTACGACGCGGCCGACGACGACACCGCGACCGGCGGACCGGACCTGACCCGCCGGATCTATCCGGTGGTGATGACCGCTACCGCCGAGGGCACGCGCCGGTTGACGGACTCCGAGACGGCGGCGATCGCCGAGGGTGTGGTCGCCGGCCGGATGGAGAACCCGGGCGGCTGAACCCCCGTCCACCCCCACCAGTCAGCAGTCCTCAGCACAGCGCCGTAAGGAGAACCGCCGCCGTGGCCATGCAGTTCTACGCCTCGCCCGAACAGATCATGCGCGACCGCTCCGAGCTGGCCCGCAAGGGCATCGCCCGGGGTCGCAGCGCGGTGGTCCTGAGCTACTCCGGCGGGGTGATCTTCGTCGCGGAGAACCTCTCCAGCGCCCTGCACAAGGTCAGTGAGATCTACGACCGGATCGGCTTCGCCGCGGTCGGCCGGTACAACGAGTTCGAGAACCTGCGCCGTGCCGGTGTGCGGATGGCAGACCTGAACGGTCTCAGCTACGACCGGCGCGACGTCACCGGGCGGGCGCTGGCGAACGCGTTCGCGCAGACGCTGGGCGCGATCTTCACCGAGCAGTCGAAGCCGTTCGAGGTGGAGATCTGTGTGGCGGAGGTCGGGGCGACCCCGGACGAGGACGAACTGTACCGGCTCACGTACGACGGGTCGGTCAACGACGAGCCGGGTCGGATGGCGATGGGTGGCCAGGCCGAGGCGATCACCGGTGTCCTGAAGTCGCAGCACCGGGCGGACATGTCGCTCGGCGAGGCGGTCCGGGTGGCGGTGCAGGCGTTGAGCACCGTCGGTGGCGAGGGCGGTGCGGCTCGTACGATCGCCGCGAACCAGCTCGAGGTGGCGGTGCTGGACCGTCAGCGGGTGGGGCGTACGTTCCGGCGGATCACGGGGGCGGCGCTCACGGCGCTGCTCGACGGTGACGTCGCGGCGGCGGAGGAGCCGGCCGAGGCGGGTGGGCCGGACACGCCGGCGCAGCCGACCACGGAGGCCCACAAGCCGACGACGTCGGCGGGCTCCGCCGACCTGGAGGACAAGCCGGCGGACGGCAAGTAGGACCTGTCGTGTGCGGCGGGCGGCCCGGAGAACGGGGTCGCCCGCCGCCTGCGTTTCACACCCCCCAGGCGCCCAGCCCAGCCCCGCCCTAGCCCAGCCCCGCTTCAGCCTCGCCGATCTTGCACTTTCTGTCGCCCGAGTGCACCTTTTGCGCGCATTTGTCTCGACAGAAAGTGCAAGATCGCCGGGGCCGTGGCCGGGGCCGGGGCCAGGGCCAGGGCCAGGGGGTTCAGGAGCCTGCGGGTACTCCGGGTGCGACGGCCTCGCGGGCGGTGGTGGTGTGCATGGGCGCCGGGCCGCTTGTGCGGGTGCGGAGTAGGGCGGCCATGGTGGCGGCGACCACGACGGAGCCGATGGCGTAGCCGAGTTCGACCCGCAGCGCGGTGGCGACCGGGGCGAGCGTGGCGGCGACCAGCGCGGCCACGCCCACGGCCCAGGCGACCGCCTGCGCCCGGTGCCGGTCGAGGGCGAGTAGCGCCTGACCGAGGACCATCGCCCAGAGGTAGGCGAGGGTGGCCGCGGCGAGCCAGGCGAAGTCACCGTGGCCGAGGACGTCGGGCGCGTCGAAGAGGGTCTGCACCAGCCACGGGCCGAGCAGGACGGCGAGCACGGCGCCGGTGAGGCCGAGCGCGGTGACGACGCCCAGGGCCCGGCGCAGCAGCCCGTTGAAGGCGGCGCGGTCGCCGGTGGCGGCGGAGGTGGCGAGACCCGGGAGCAGGGACGCCTGGAGTGAGGCGAAGACGAACAGCGGAATCCGGACCAGCACCAGAGCGGAGAGCAGGGCGCCGGCGGTGGCCACGTCGGACGGGTCCAGCACCTTGACGTTGATCACGCCGATGTTGACGACGACCTGGGACAGCAGGCTCGACGTGATGAGCAGACCGAGGCCGCGCAGGAATGCGGCCCAGGCGACGGGGACGCCGCCGCCGATGGCCCGCAGGACCGGTGCGGCGGTGACCGCCACGCCGATCAGCGGCGCGACGATCAGCACCGCGCCGAACCAGACGGGGGAGGTGACACCGGTCAGGCCGAGCAGGGCGACGAGGGCGATGCGCAGGCCGCCGTCAACGCCGAGTTGGGTGCCGTACCAGGGGAACAGTTGCAGGCCGGAGAGCACGCCACGGGTGGTGTGCGCGACGGCGAGCGCGGCGAGCGACCCGATGAGGACGGCGACCATTGTGTCGTCGCCGGCGAAGAAGCGGTCGGCGAGCGGGCCACGGGCGGCGATGATCAGCGCGACGATGGCGACCAGCAGACCGAGGGCCAGGGCGGCCCCCCGGGCCAGTACGGGCCCGGGGGTGTGACCCTGACTGTGCCGGCCGGCGACGAGTCGGGCGACCTCCTGCTCGACGGGCATGAACAGGCCGATGCCGAGCGTGAAGACGATCGTCCACAGCACGGAGAGGCTGCCGTAGTCCGCCACGGCGAGGCTGTGCCCGGCGACGGCCAGGTGGACGTAGGAGGCGAGCCCCAGCAGGGCCAGGCCGGCGCCGACGGCGACGGTGCCCGGTGGGACGAGACTCAGGAGCCGGCGGATCACCGGCGAATGAGCGCCAACGTGAGGACGGCGAAGGCGCGACCGAGGTAGATCATGGCCTTGGCCGGGGAGTGGCTGGGGGTGCCCGCCATCCGCTTGCGCATGGCCACCGGGACCTGGCGGATGGTGTAGCCCCGCCGGGCGGTGTGCACAAGCGTCTCGACCGTGTCGCCCAGGTATTCGACCGGGTACCAGGTGGCGAACATGTCGATCACGCGGCGGTTGGCGGCCCGGAACCCGGAGGTGGTGTCGGTGAGCTTGGTGCGGGCGACGCGGGAGAGGACGCCGGAGAGCATGACCATGGCCCAGCGGCGGGGGCCGCGGACGTTGTAGTCGCCCTCGCCGGCGAACCGGGCGCCGATCACCAGGTCGGTGTCGTCGAGCAGGTCAACGAGCTTCGGCACGTACCGGGGGTCGTGCTGGCCGTCCGCGTCGATCTGGATGGCCACGTCGTAGTCGTGGTCGCGGGCGTACCGGTAGCCGAGGCGCATGGCGCCGCCGACGCCGAGGTTGTACGGCAGCTTGGCGACCCGGGCGCCGGCCGCCGCGGCGACGGCGGCGGTGCGGTCGGTGGAGCCGTCGTCGACGACCAGCACGTCGACGCCGGGCAGTTCGCCGCGGACCTCGCCGACGACGTCGGCGATCGAGCCGGACTCGTTGAGCGCGGGGATGATGATCAGGACCCGCTTGCCGTTAACCATCGTGTGACACCAGTTCGTCTCGGGCCGCCCGGTCCGCGTCGATCTCGGCGCGTAGCAGGGCGAAGTCTTCTGCCAGGGTGCGGGTCTCCTCTTCCAGGGCGCTGACCTCCCAGCTGAGGTGCACGCAGACCAGCAGCAGGAAGACGATGCCGAGGAAGAGCACGAGGCTCACGCCGGACTGGACGCCGAGCAGCTCGGCGACGTTGTCCAGCAGGCGGGGGAAGAGCGACAGCGGAATGACGATCACCAGGACGCAGAGCCAGAGCATGCCGTACTTCTCGCGGAGCTGCCGGCGGCGCAGCAGCTCGACGATGGTGGCCAGCAGTATCAGGCCGGTCAGGCCGGTGACGAGGGTGAGCTTCATGCGACCTTCCACGGGGCGGGTGGAGCGGCGGAGGCGTACCTGGCGGCCAGGGTGGTGCGCCCGCCCGGAAGGGGTGACACACCAGCGGCGGCCCAACGGCCGTTCCCTAGCAGACTGTACGCCGGTCGGGGGGCTAAACGGGGGGACTGATCGGTCGGGTCATGCGGTCGGCGCCGCCTTGAGCGGCTCCCACCAGGCGCGGTTGTCGCGGTACCACTGCACGGTCTGCGCCAGACCGTCGGTGAGGTCGATGCTCGGGGCGTACCCCAGCTCTTGATTGATCTTGGTGATGTCCAGCGAGTAGCGACGGTCGTGGCCCTTGCGGTCGGTGACCGGGACGACCCGGTCCCAGCCGGCGCCGCAGGCCTCCAGCAGCAGGCCGGTCAGCTCCTTGTTGGTGAGCTCGGTGCCGCCGCCGATGTTGTAGACCTCGCCGGCGCGGCCCTTCTGCTGGACCATCGCGATGCCCCGGCAGTGGTCGTGCACGTGCAGCCAGTCGCGGATGTTGCCGCCGTCGCCGTAGAGCGGGACGGTGCCGCCGTCGAGCAGGTTGGAGACGAAGAGCGGGATGACCTTCTCGGGGAACTGGTACGGCCCGTAGTTGTTGGAGCAGCGGGTGACCACCACGTCCATGCCGTGGGTGCGGTGGTAGGCCAGCGCGAGCAGGTCGGAGCCGGCCTTCGAGGCCGAGTACGGCGAGTTGGGGGCGAGCGGCCAGGTCTCCGTCCAGGAGCCCTCGTCGATCGAGCCGTACACCTCGTCGGTGGAGACGTGCACGAAACGGCCGGTGCCGTGGCGCAGCGCGGCGTCGAGCAGGGTCTGGGTGCCGAGCACGTTGGTGGTGACGAAGGGCGCGGCGCCGGCGATCGAGCGGTCGACGTGCGACTCGGCCGCGAAGTGCACGATCACGTCGTGCCCGGCGACCACCTCGTCGACGACGGTCGGGTCGCAGATGTCGCCCTGCACGAACCGCAGCCGCGGGTCGTCGCGCACCGGGTCGAGGTTGCCCAGGTTGCCCGAGTAGGTGAGCTTGTCGAGCACTGTCACGCCGGCCGGGTCGAGCGCTGGCACGCCCTCGGCCGTGCCGCCGGGCACGCCCAGCAGCATGCGGACGTACTCCGAACCGATGAATCCGGCACCGCCGGTGACGAGGATCCTCACGGGTCCAGGAGTGTACGCGAAGGCGTACGCGGGCATGTCGGCGGCGACCTGCGACATGCCGGCGGGCTGGTTGCGGCTAAGCTCCCCAGGTGCGCGGAATTCTACTCGCCGGCGGTACCGGTTCCCGGCTCTGGCCGATCACCAGGGCAGTGTCCAAGCAGCTGCTGCCGGTCTTCGACAAGCCGATGATCTACTACCCTCTCTCCACCCTGATGATTTCCGGGGTGCGGGAGATCCTGGTGATCACCACTCCGGAGGACCAGGACCAGTTCCGCCGGTTGCTCGGCGACGGCAGCCAGTTCGGGCTGCGGCTGGAGTACGCGACGCAGGACCGCCCGGAGGGCATCGCCCAGGCGTTCCTGTTGGGCGCGGACTTCATCGGCGCCGAGTCGGTGGCCCTGATCCTCGGCGACAACATCTTCCACGGTGTCGGCCTGGGTCGGCAGCTCGCCGCCCACAGCGAGGTCGTCGGCGGCCGGATGTTCGCCTATCCGGTGGCCAACCCGCAGGAGTACGGCGTGGTGGAGTTCGACGCCGAGGGGCGGGTGCTCTCGATCGAGGAGAAGCCGGCGCGGCCGAAGTCCCGCTACGCGGTGCCCGGGCTGTACTTCTACGACAACCGGGTGGTCGACATCGCCGGCAAGCTCACCCCCAGCGCCCGGGGCGAGCTGGAGATCACGGCGGTCAACGAGGTGTACCGGGAGACGGGCGAGCTGTCCGTCACCCTGCTCGACCGGGGTACCGCCTGGCTGGACACCGGCACCCACGCCTCGATGATGCAGGCCGGCGAGTTCGTCCGGGTGATCGAGGAGCGGCAGGGCCTCAAGATCGGTTGCGTCGAGGAGGTGGCCTGGCGGGCCGGCCTCATCGACGACGACCAGCTGCGGGTGCTCGCCGAGCCACTGGTCAAGAGCGGGTACGGCGAGTACCTGTTCGGGCTGCTGGCCGAGAAGAACGAGGGGCGCGTGGGCCGGTGAAGATCCGCGAGCTGAGCATCGAGGGCGCCTGGGAGATCAGCCCCCAGCAGCACGGCGATCCGCGCGGCATGTTCATGGAGTGGTACCGCTTCGACAAGCTGGCCGAGGCGGTGGGGCACCCGCTGCGCCTCGCCCAGGCCAACCTGTCGGTCTCCGCGCGGGGCGTGGTGCGCGGCATCCACTTCGCCGACGTACCGCCGGGGCAGGCCAAGTACGTGACCTGCGTGCGCGGCGCGGTCCTCGACGTGATCGTGGACCTGCGGGTGGGCTCGCCGACCTTCGGCCGCTGGGAGGGCGTCCGGCTGGACGACACCGACCGGCGGGCGGTCTATCTCAGCGAGGGGCTCGGGCACGGGTTCTGCGCGCTGACCGACGACGCGACGCTGAGCTACCTGTGCTCGGCCACGTACAACCCGACCGGCGAGCACGCGGTGCACCCGCTGGACGAGGAGCTGGGCATCGAGTGGCCCGCCGAGGTGCCGCTGCTGTCCGCGCGCGACGACGCCGCGCCGACCCTCGCGCAGGCCCGCGAGAGCGGCCTGCTGCCGGAGTACGACTCCTGCCGGCGGTTCGTGGCGAGCCTCGGCCCGGACGGAATGTCGCACTCGGCCGGTATGTGACCGCCCCTCGGGCACGACCTGTGGTGTGACAGTGACGAACCGGGCCTCCGGGCGGCTAATGTCTCATCATGGAGCGGCGAATCTTCGGCCTCGAGACCGAGTACGGCGTCACCTGCACCTATCGCGGGCAGCGGCGGCTGTCCCCGGACGAAGTCGCGCGGTATCTGTTCCGGCGCGTCGTGTCCTGGGGTCGGTCGAGCAACGTGTTCCTGCGTAACGGGGCCCGTCTCTACCTGGACGTCGGGTCACACCCGGAGTACGCGACACCGGAGTGCGACTCGGTGACCGACCTGGTGGCCCACGACCGGGCCGGCGAGCGGATCCTGGAGGGGCTGCTCGTCGACGCGGAGAAGCGGCTGCACGACGAGGGCATCGCAGGTGA
This sequence comes from Micromonospora sp. NPDC005174, assembly GCF_040608495.1. Classification (NCBI taxonomy): domain Bacteria; kingdom Bacillati; phylum Actinomycetota; class Actinomycetes; order Micromonosporales; family Micromonosporaceae; genus Micromonospora; species Micromonospora sp. NPDC005174. Next base: position 320,290 of record NZ_JBEXIJ010000002.1, read on the forward strand.
GATCTACCTGTTCAAGAACAACACCGACTCGGCCGGCAACTCGTACGGCTGCCACGAGAACTATCTGGTGTCCCGGCACGGGGAGTTCGGTCGGCTCGCCGACGTGCTCATCCCTTTCCTGGTGACCCGGCAGTTGATCTGCGGGGCCGGCAAGGTGCTGCAGACGCCGCGGGGCGCGGTCTACTGCCTGTCGCAGCGGGCCGAGCACATCTGGGAGGGCGTCTCCTCGGCGACGACCCGCAGCCGCCCGATCATCAACACGCGCGACGAGCCGCACGCCGACGCCGAGCGTTACCGGCGCCTGCACGTGATCGTCGGTGACTCGAACATGAACGAGGTCACCACGCTGCTCAAGGTCGGCACCGCCGACATCGTGCTGCGGATGATCGAGGCCGGTGTCGTCATGCGCGACCTGTCGCTGGAGAACCCGATCCGGGCCATCCGCGAGGTGTCGCACGACATCACCGGCCGCCGCAAGGTGCGCCTGGCCTCCGGCAAGGAGGTCAGCGCTCTGGACATCCAGCAGGAGTACCTGGCCAAGGCCACCGAGTTCGTCGAGCGTCGTGGCGGCGACCAGGCCGCCAAGCGGGTCGTCGAGCTGTGGGGCCGGGTGCTCAACGCGGTCGAGAGCGGCGACCTCGAGCCGGTCTCGCGCGAGATCGACTGGGTCAGCAAACTGCGGCTGATCGAGCGGTACCAGCGCAAGCACGACCTGCCACTGTCGCATCCCCGGGTGGCGCAGATGGACCTGGCCTACCACGACGTGCGCCGTGGCCGTGGCCTCTACGGGCTGTTGGAGCGCCGTGGCGAGGTGGACCGGGTCGCCACCGACCCGGAGATCTTCGAGGCCAAGGAAACCCCGCCGCAGACCACCCGGGCGCGCCTGCGCGGCGAGTTCATCCGGCACGCCCAGGAGAAGCGGCGCGACTTCACCGTCGACTGGGTGCACCTGAAGCTCAACGACCAGGCGCAGCGCACCGTCCTCTGCAAGGACCCGTTCCGCGCGTACGACGAGCGGGTGGAGCGGCTGATCGCCAGCATGTGACGGGTACACCGGCCCCGGCGGTGGTGTTCACCGCCGGGGCCGGCGCAACCGGTAGGCTGAGCGCGCCATGACGACTTCCGGACCACCCGACCGCACCGAGCGCGGCGCCGAGCGGCAGAACTGGGTCGAACGTCGGCGGGAAAAGATCCGTGCCGAGATCGACCGCAACCGACGCGGTGAGTACACCGTGCCGACCTGGGTGCTGGCCGTGGCGCTGGTGGTCATCGTGGGTGGCTGGCTCGCTCTGATCTTCCTGTCCTGAACCGCGTTGTCCCGGTCCGGTCAGCGCTGCGTGCCGTGCTCACCCTCTCTGCTGGTCGTCGTGTCCGTGTCGATTGCCCAGTCGCCGTTGGCGGTCGTTCCGATGTGCTCGTGTGCTCTCATGGGCATGACGCTACTGACCACTTGTCAGGAAGCTGTGAGGCTCCAATAGGGATCCGATGGTGGTTCGCCACGCCCTGCGACCCGTCCCGTCCTCGTGTGTCGGTCACGAGGTGAGGTAGTCCCGGAACGTGTTCGTCGAGCAGTGGATCTCGCCTTCGCCCACGTGCGCGGAGGTGAGATCGTCCGCGTAGCCGACCTGGTAGCCCACCGTCGCCAGTGCCCGGGTGGCGGCGGTCTCGAACACGTCGTGGCCGCCGAGCAGAGGGCCGTACGGTTTGGGCGCGACGTACCGGTTGCCGTTGACCACCAGCCCGTTGATCAGGTTGGGGGTCTCGCCGACGGCGTACCGCATGGCGTTGAGGGCGACGATCGCGTCGTCCTTCTCCGGTCCGTCGTCCATGCCGTCGATCGCGCTCTGTGCCAGCGCCCAGTCGAAGCTGCGGGCGGTGAACAGGACCGGAATCCGGACGATCCGGGACGCCGGCAGGCCCAGCGTGGCGATGTTCTGGTCGATCCGGCGGGCGGCGATGCGGTTGGTGTCGACGAACTGGTCGTCGGCGCGGAACTCGGCGACGGTGCGCTTGTCGATGCGCTCGTCGTAGGGCCACTCCAACGTCGGCAGGTTGCCGTGCAGCTTCTCCTTCTGCGGCACGCCGGCCAGCATCGTGAGGCCGGCGGCCGGGTCGGCGACGATCGCCTTCCATCCGCCGTCGACGGGCAGGAACTGGATGAACTCGTCGACGTGCCCGACGGTCAGCCAGCCGGTGTCCACCGTGACCACGTCCTGCGCGCCCTGTGCCCGAAAGAACGTCATGACCCGCGCCGAGGGCGTGCCGCCCACCACGATCGTCCCGTTCGGGTGACCCGGCGTGGGCGGCATGGTCTCCAGGTTGCCCATCGAGTCGTACGTGTTGTCGTCGTCGCTGTCGGCCTGCGGCACGTCGGCGATGTGCACCACCGCCACGTCGCGTCCCCGCAGCTGCGTGTAGGCGGCGCGCGCGGCCTGCCGGTGCCGGTCGTTCACCGAGGGCACGAGCACCCGCATGCCGTTCCCGTCGACCTTCTGGTACGCCGGTTCGAACAGGTCCTGCGTCCAGCCGTCGTCGGCGGTCGCCAGGGTGGTCAGCGGTGCCACCTTGGCGATCTCGGCATGCCAGCCGCGAACGTTCTCGTCATCGGATTCGGCGGCGAACACACGTTGCAGTCGTTGCGTGTTGAGCTGGGTGAGCACGGGTGCCGCCCGCAGACGTACCGCACGGGTGGTGGCTGCGCCCGCGACGGTGACGGTCAGGGTGACCACCGCCGTGCCGTCCCAGTCGGCCCGGTCCCGCACGACGTCGGTGCCCTCCAGGCCCAGGTCGACGCCTCGGCGCAGCTCGGCGACCGTCAGGACGTCCGCCACCTCCCAGCGGGCGCGCTTCACGAACAGCCGCACTTTGCCGCTCGTCGTCACCCTCGCGGTGGCGGCGGCCGGCGCGTTCGACCAGGGCGTCACCCGCAACCGGAACAGGTCCCGCTCGTCTGCGGCACCGTTCACCACCGCGTCGGCGGCGTCGTTGCACGCGGCCAGCTGCCGGTCGGCGAGGTTCTGCTCCCACCGGTGCGACCGACGCAGGGCCAGGAAGTCCCTCTCGGCCTGCTCCTGGTCCGGTAGTTGGGCGAGGGCATCCTTCTCGTCGCTGAAACGTTGCTCGTTGGCCTCCTCGCGGGCCACCGCCTCGCTCGTGATCCGCTGGGCCGCCGACCGGCAGGCGTTCGCGTCGTCGTCGATGTTGGCCAGGAACAGCCCGCCCGGAGTGACCTCCTGGAGCTGGGCGCCGCTGCTGTCCGCGGCCGAGGCCGGAACGGGCGCAACGGTCAGGGCGACGGCGGTCAGGCCGGCCACCGCCCACGTGGTGGATCGATTCATGGGCGTGGACGCTAACGACGACTTGTCAGGGAACGGTCAGCGTTCGGTTGGAAACTGTTCGTGGATCGCCTCGCCCACCGAACCGTCAGGGAAGCGGCCCGATGCCGGGACGCGGGCCGGCGTGGTCGGCGGTCCGCGCCTGACCGTCGTGCCGGCGTCCGTCGGTGACCCACCGGGGCCAGAGATGGCCCAGCCGGGTCGCGCCCTCGGGTATCCGTTGGCCGTCGCCGACGTGGGTGGTCCGCCCGCATCGGGTTCCGGTGCGGGCCGTCCGCCCGCACTGCGCGCCCCAGCGGTCTCGGCCCATCCTGCGCCGGTGCGGGCAACTCCGCCCGCCCGGCCCGTCGGCGGCGACGACGACGCGGGAGCCGATCATGAACGTCGAGCCCCTACCCCAAGACCAACGCCCAGTAATCCGCTGACCCCCAGACCACGAGCACCGCCCGCGTTGATCATGAAGTTGTTGCCAAGACACGCCGGGGCGGCGCGCAATAACTTCATGATCAACGCGGGGTCAGGGGGTGGGGGTGGGGTTTGGGGGTGGGGGTGGGGGTTGGGGGAGGTGGGTTGTGGTGTGGCGGCCGGCTGCTGCTGCTGCCAGGAAGTAGGCGTGGTCGGCGTCCAGGGCGCGGCCCATGGTGGACAGGGGGACTGGGCTGGCGCGCAGCGCGGCGTCCAGGCCAGCCGTGGGCACCGTCACGATCCGGTGCCGGGCCGCCAGTGGGGCCAGGGCCGCGTCGACCTCGGCGGCCAGGGCGGGGTCCAGGCCGTCGGGCACCACCAGCTCCGCCGGGGCGAGCGCCACCCGGCCGTACGCGGTGAGACTGTGGTGCGACACGCCGTTGTGCCGGGGGCGGGGGTCGGCGTCGGAGATGCGCAGCGAGCCGACCGGCCGCCCGCCGAGCGTGGCGATCGCGTTGACCGCCTCGCCAACGGCGACGCCGGAGAAGCCCCACCGGGTGCCCGTGCCCAGATTGCCGGGCCCCTGCGCCACGATGGCCACGTCGGCGCGCAGCACGTGCCGGGCGGCGAGCAGACCGCCGTGCAGGGTCGTCGCTTCCAGGTCGCCGCCGAACGCCTGCCCGACCGTGATCGTCCCAGCCAGCTCGTCGCGTAGACCGGCGAGGGTGCGGGAGAACCAGGCCGGCAGCGCCCCACCGTCGGTGAGCAGGTACGCGACCCGCGCCTGCGGGGCGTCGACCCGGATGCCGGCCAGGATCGCCGGCAGCGCCGAGTGCAGGTCGGCGGTCACCACCGGCATGCCGCCCAGGTCGTCGGCGTCGGCCAGCACGGCGCGGTGCGGGGAGGCCTCCTCGTCCACGCCGAGCAGGATCGGCTGCAACGGCGTGTAGCGGGCCTTGACCAGGTGCCCGGAGTCGCGGTTGTCGGCGGCGTCCGGCGGGTCCGGGGGCAGCCGGTCCGGCAGCGCCACCACGAGGGCGTACCCGCCGGTGCCCAACCCCATCAGCAGCGCACCGGCGTTGAGCAGCACCCGGTCGCCGGGCTCGGGCGTGCCGACCAGCTCGGGATAGGCCAGCGCCCGCATGCGCGTGCCGTCGGGCAGGTCGACGTCGAGTTCCACCGCCCCGGTCCACTGCCGCCGCAGCGCCGCCACCGTCCCCGTACGCCATCGCACCATGACGGGCACGCTAGCCGCGCGGGCGCGGCGGACCGCGACCGGGTGCGACGCCGGCGTGATCAGGTGGAGTCGTCGCCGAGCGGCGCGGCCTGGGTGTGTCGGGCGTTGCCGGTGGCGCCCGGCTGCGAGCGGGTGGGGTCGAGGAACACGAAACGAATCTCCGGGTACCGCTCGGTGAGCCGCCGCTCGGCCTCGTCGGCGGTGGCCTCGATCTGCGCGCCGGTGGCCTCGTCACGGAAGTCGACCTTGGCGGCGACGAGGATGTCGTCCGGGCCGAGCTGCATGGTCAGCAGGGTGTCGATGCGGTCCACCTCGGGCAGTTCGGCCAGCTCCTGTTCGATCTCGTGGCGGAGTCGCTCCGGGACGGCCCGGCCGACCAGCAGCGACAGGTTGTTGCCGGCGAGGACCCCGGCGACCGTCAGCAGCAGCAGGCCGATCAGGATCGACGCGACGCCGTCCCACACCTCGTCGCCGGTGGCGTGCGACAGGCCGACGCCGAGCCCGGCCAGCACGAGGCCGATCAGGGCCGCGCTGTCCTCCAGGAAGACCGCCTTGACTGTGGTGTCGGCGGTGAGCCGTAGGAACCGTCGGGGGGTGGTCTGCCAGCGCTCGGACTCGCGGCGGACCTGCCGTACGGCCCGGGCCAGCGAGATCGACTCGATGACGAACGAGACCGCCAGCACGATGTACGACACGAGGTAGTCGCCGCTGTGCTCGTGCACGAGGATCGTGGTGACGCCGTGGGTGACGGCGAAGCCGGCGCCGGCCACGAAGGTGAACATGGCGGCGAAGAACGCCCAGACGTAGGCCTCCTTGCCGTACCCGAAGGGGTGTCGCTTGTCGGCCGGGCGGGCCCCGCGGCGTAGCGCCTGGAACAGCAGCACCTCGGTGGTGGTGTCGGCGACCGAGTGCGCGGCCTCGGACAGCATCGCGGCCGACCCGGAGATCAGGCCGGCGACCAGCTTGGCGACCGCGATGGCGAGGTTGGCCACGCCCGCGACGACCACGGTGCCGACGCTCTCGCTCTCGGTCTTCATCCCGGCTTGCGACATGAGGGCAACCCTATGACCGTGGGCGGCGGCGCGCCGGGGGAGAGGCTCGATCCGAACAAGTGTGCGGCACGCCCGCGTGGGTGCACGTCCTGGGCGTGTCGGCTGCTAGCGTCTACCGCGTGTCGCGGACCCGCACCGAACGCCTGGTCAACCTGGTGATCTGCCTGCTGTCCACGCGACGGTTCCTGACCGCCGCGCAGATCGCCGCGACCGTGCCCGGCTACGAGCACGATCCCGACGACGCGCGTGACCACGAGGCGTTCCAGCGCAAGTTCGAGCGGGACAAGGCCGAGCTGCGCGAGCTGGGCGTCCCGCTGGAGACCGGCACGGCCAGCGTCTTCGACGCCGAGCCGGGTTACCGCATCGCCCACCGTGAGTACGCGCTGCCCGACATCCCTCTCGAACCGGACGAGGCCGCCGCCGTCGGCATCGCCGCGCGCCTGTGGCAGCACGCCGGGCTGGCCGCCGCGGCGTCGTCCGGGCTGGCCAAGCTGCGCGCCGCCGGGGTGGACGTGGACCCGCAGGCCACCCTCGGCCTGGAGCCGATGGTCACCGTCGACCCCGCGTTCGCGCCGCTGACCGCCGCCGCCCGGGACCGCCGTGAGGTCGGGTTCGACTACCGGGTACCCGACCGGGACGCCTCCAGCCGCCGCCGGCTCCAACCGTGGGGCGTGGTCTGCTGGCGGGGTCGGTGGTACGTGGTCGGTCACGACCTCGACCGGGACGCCACCCGCTGCTTCCGCCTGTCCCGGGTCGTCGGCGCGGTCCGGGTGGCCGGTGCGCCCGGCGCCTACCAGCCGCCGGCCGGAGAAGACCTGATCAGCTACGTGGCCCGGTGGTCGGGGCCGGTGGAGCGCACCGGCCGGGCGACCGTGCTGGCCGCGCCGGGGCGGGCCGCCGGCCTGCGCCGCTGGGCGGTCGAGGTGACCGCCGGGCCGGACGGCGACCGGTTGGTCCTGCCGTACGCCGACCCGGACGGTCTGGCCGGCCACCTCGTCGGGTACGGCCCGGACGTGCGGGTGCTCGACCCGCCGGAGGTCCGGGAGGCCGTCATCCAGCGCCTCAAGGAGATCGCGGTCCGCCACGACGAGCTGGCGGTCTCGGGAGGTGCCCGGTGACCCGTCCGACCGCCCGTGGCGGTTCCAAGACCTCCGCCGACCGGCTGGCGCGCCTGCTCAACCTGGTGCCCTACCTGTTGGCCCGCCCCGGCATCGAGGTCGCCGAGGCGGCCGGTGACCTGGGCGTCACCGAGCGGCAGCTCCGGGAGGACCTGGAGCTGCTGTGGGTGTGCGGGCTGCCCGGGTACGGCCCCGGCGACCTGATCGACATGGCCTTCGACGGTGATCGGGTGACCATCACCTACGACGCTGGTATCGACCGGCCGCTGCGGCTCACCCCCGACGAGGCCCTCGCGCTCGTGGTGGCGCTGCGGATGCTCGCCGAGACCCCCGGCGTCGCCAACCGGGAGGCCATCGAACGAGCCCTCGCCAAGATCGAGGATGCCGCCGGTGACCTGGTGGGCGCCCCGGTCGCGGTGCGGCTGCCCGGGGACAGCCGCCGGGTCGAGGCGCTGCGCGCCGCCGTGGAAGGCGGCCGGGCGCTGCGGATCACCTACTACACCGCCGCCCGGGACGAGACCACCGAGCGCGTGGTCGATCCGCTGCGGATGCTGATGGTCGGCGGTCGGGCGTACGTGGAGGCGTGGTGCCGGCGCGCGGAGGCGGTCCGGCTGTTCCGCGCCGACCGGATCGACGCGATCACCGAGCTGGACGAGCCGGCCACCGTCCCGCCGCAGGCCGTCCCGCACGACCTCACCGAGGGCGTCTTCCGCCCGTCGCCCGACCTGCCGCTGATCACCCTGCGGATCGGGCGGGGCGAGCGGTGGATCACCGAGTACTACCCGTGCGAGCGGGTCGAGGCGGGCGACGGCGAGCAGTGGCTCGTCTCGCTGCGCGTGACCGACCTCGGGTGGGCGCGACGCTTCGTGCTGGGCCTCGGCCCGGACGTCGCCGTGGTCGCCCCGGTCGAGCTGGCCGAGCAGGTCCGGGCGTCCGCGTCCGCCGCGCTCGACGCGTACGCGGTGCCCGCGCCGGTGACACGGCTGCCCGACGGCGAACCGGCGGCCGCGGCAGCCGCCGTGCCGTCGGGCGATCCGGCGGTGGCCGGCCGTACCCAGTAGGCTGGCCGGCGTGCTGATCTGGATCGTGCTCGCGCTGGTGCTGCTCCCACTCGTGGCGCTCGCGCTGGCCGTGCGCCCGGTGCTGGCCCGACTGCCCCGGCTGCGTCGCGCCGCCGAGGCGTTGCAGCGCCGGGCCGGGGAGGCGGAGTCGCTGCGGGAGACCGCCGAGGCGTTGCAGCAGCGCGCCGAGGGCGTCCAGCGTCAGCTCGACACCGCCCAGCAGCGCCTTGAGCTGATCAAGGCCAAGCGCGGCTGACACTGCCGTCGGCCCGTGTGGTTGACGGACCATCGCGCGTTGGTCAAGACTTCACCGGCCGGGCCGGACCACCACCACCCGGCGGGTGGCATCCGACCGATCCGCACGTACGATGGGCTGCGTACCACCCCCCGGACACAGAGCGACTGGAGCTTCTCATGGGTGCCCTCAAGCCGTGGCACATCGCCGTTCTCGTGGTTGTGCTGATCCTGCTCTTCGGCGCGAAGCGGCTTCCCGACGCGGCCCGCTCGCTGGGTCGCTCGCTGCGGATCATCAAGGCCGAGACCAAGAGCCTGCAGGACGACGACCGCGACCTGGCCGAGAAGGCCGACGCGCAGGCCGGCTACCAGCCGCTGCCGCCGCACGCCGGTCAGCAGGCGCCGTACGCCGGGCAGCCGCAGCAGCCGCCGTACCAGCAGGCGCCGGCGCAGCAGCCGGTCGTCGACCCGGTGCACCGCGTCCGCGACAACTGACCGAAGGGCCCTGGCACCGTGGCCTTCGCCCTGCGTAAGCGTGGCCCGAGCGAGTTCGAGCGGGCCTCCGACGGCTCGATGACGCTCATCGAGCACGTCCGTGAGCTGCGCAACCGCCTCTTCCGCGCCTCCTTGGCGATCATGATCGGTTTCGGTTTCGGCATCTGGTTGGCGACGCCGGTCCGGGTGCTGCTGTCGAAGCCGTACTGCGACCTGCCGCAGTCGATCGATCTGGCGACCGGCAAGTGCAAGTTCGTCCAGCTCGGCGTGGCGGACGTCTTCCTGCTGAACCTCAAGATCGGCCTGTGGGTGGGTCTGATCATCGCGGCGCCGATCTGGCTCTACCAGCTCTGGGCGTTCATCGCGCCGGGCCTGCACCGACACGAGCGGCGGTACGCGTACATCTTCACGGCCCTCGCCGCGCCGCTGTTCGCGGCCGGCGCGGTGCTGGCCTTCTTCGTCACCACGAAGGGCCTCGAGTTCCTGCTCAACGTGTCCGGCGACGACATCGCGACGAACCTCGAGGTCACCCGGTACATCTCCTTCGTCACCAACCTGATCCTGCTGTTCGGGGTGGCGTTCGAGTTCCCGCTGATCGTGCTGATGCTCAACTTCGTCGGCCTGGCCAGCGCGAAGCGGTTGCTGAGCTGGTGGCGGGTGGCGATCTTCGTGTTCTTCGCGTTCTCCGCCGTGGTCACCCCCACCCCCGACCCGTTCGGGATGACCGCCCTGGCCGTCTGCCTCTCCGCGCTCTACTTCGGCGCGGTGGGCATCGCGTTCATCAACGACAGGCGGCGGGGTCGCGGCAAGGAGGTCTACGCCGGTCTCGACGACGACGAGGTCTCGCCGCTGGAGTTCGACACGGACCCGGTCGTGGCCGGGCAGCGGGTCGACGCGACCGCGCCGATCGGTGCTCCCGAGCCGATCGCGAAGCCGGCGCCCATCGAGCGCCGCTACGACGACATGACCTGACGGCCTCGCGCTGTCCGTTCCGTCGACGCCGTTCCCGCTTCGCGGGGGCGGCGTCGACGCATATCGACCGGGTCGGCCGCCGGGAGCGCTACCAACGAAGGATGAACAACGTGTGTACGACGAGTACGGTGCTGGCCGTGACCGCGAAAGATCTTCGGCCTGGACCGGCGGAGGACGCCGCGTCGGCCGCTGGCCCGGTGGCCGTGCTCGCCAACCCGACGGCCGGCCGGGGACGACGGCGGGCCCTGCTGCCCCGGCTGCTGGACGGGCTGTCCGCCGCCGGCCGGCCGGTGACGGTGCTGTCGGCGTCCACCCCCGATGAGGCGGAGGTGGCCTGTCGGACGGCGGTCGCCGAAGGCGCGGGCGCGCTGGTCGCGATCGGCGGAGACGGCACCGTGCACCGGGCGCTGCAGGCCGTGGCCGGCACCGACATCCCGTTCGGACCGGTGCCCGCCGGCACCGGCAACGACTTCGCGATCGACACCGGCTTTCCCGCCGATCCCGTCGCCGCCGTGGAGGTGATCGTCGAGGCGCTGCGTGCCGGCCGGAGCCGCGAGGTCGACCTGGCCCGGATGACCGGCGCCGACGGCACCGAGCGCTGGTACGGGGCGGTCCTCGCGGCGGGTTTCGACGCGATCGTCAATGAGCGGGCCAACCGGATGCGGTGGCCGCGCGGGCCTCGCCGCTACGACCTGGCGATCCTCATCGAGATGGCCCGCCTGAAGCCCCGGCGCTACACGATCCGCCTCGACGGGGTGCTCCACGAGATGGACTCGGTGCTGGTGGCGGTGGGCAACTGCCCGTCGTACGGCGGTGGGATGCGGATCTGCCCCGACGCCGACCCGACCGACGGCCTACTCGATGTGGTGGTGGCCGGCCGGGCGGACCGGCGGACCATGATCCGGGTCAAGCCGCACATCTACCAGGGCACCCACGTCGACCACCCGGTGGTGAGCAGCTACCGGGCCCGTACGGTGGAGTTGGCCGCCGAGGGGATCGTCACGTACGCCGACGGGGAGCGCTCGCTCGGGCTGCCGGTGTCGATCACCGCAGTGCCGGGGGCTCTGCGGCTGCTGCGCTGACCCGTACCGCGCCGATGCTGGCGGCGATGACCAGCACGATGGCGACGCACTCGGCCACGGTCAGCGCCTGCCGCAGCACCAGCCAGCCGGCGAGGGTGGCGGCGGCCGGGCCGAGACTCATCAGCACCGCGAACGTGGCGGTGGGCATCCGGCGCAGCGCCAGCAGTTCCAGGGTGTAGGGCAGGCCGGAGGCGAGCACCGCGAGGGCGGTGCCGAGGGCCAGCACGGGCGGGTCGAGCAGGACCGCGCCGCCGTCGGCGATGCCCAGCGGCAGGGTGACCAGCGCGGCGAGGGTGAGCGCGAGGGCCAGCCCGTCCGCACCCGGGAACCGGCCGCCGACGCGGGCGCTGAGCACGATGTACGCGGCCCACATGGCGCCCGCGCCGAAGGCGAACGCCACGCCGGCCGGGTTGAGTCGGTCGAAGCCACCCTGCCCGAGCAGAGCCACCCCGGCCAGCGCGAGCCCCGCCCAGCACCAGCTCGCCAGCCGGCGGGCGGTGAACACCGACAGCGCGAGCGGGCCGAGCACCTCCAGCGTCACCGTCGGTCCGAGCGGGATTCGCTCGATGGCCTGGTAGAACAGCGAGTTCATGCCGGCCAGGGCCAGCCCGAACGCGCCGACGGCGAGCCAGGCGGAGCGGTCGTGCCCGCGCAGGCGGGGCCGGCACACGACGAGCAGCAGCACCGCCGAGATCGTCAGTCGCAGGGTCACCGCGCCGGCCACCCCGGTACGGGGGAAGAGCAGCGCGGCGACGGCGGAGCCGAACTGCACCGACAGCGCCCCACCGAGCACCAGCGCCACGGGGACGACGCCACCGTGCCGCTGTGGGGGCGCGTCGGTCGGTGTCGACGCTGGCAGGAGGGTGTCGGTCATTGCGCTGACCTTATCGCCCGGCGTGCAGGCACGCGAAATGCGAGATCCACTACCGCTATGGTCGAGCGTGACCGTTGGGGCGGCTGCGACGTCCTTCCTCTTCACCATCAGAGCAGCTCACCAACGCGCCAACCGATGACCGCCTTCCGGCAATCCGGTCCCCGTTGCCAGTGTCGCTCATTGCTCTACTGGTACTCCGGTCCTAGACTCTTGTTGTGGTCGATGTCGGTGTCGTGCCCGTCTCAACACCCCGGATTCGCACGACCGTCACGGCCGCGTTGTCGTACCGTGCTGGACGGTTGGGATGAAGGAGTCATTCAGCTTCAGCACAATTACGGACTTTGACAGCTACATCGCTCGCGAGATCCGAGGTTACGACATTCTCTCGGAGATTGTGGTGGGCCTTGCGGACGCAATCATCGAAGCCGGCACTACCGTGTACGATATCGGTTGTTCGACAGGCCGCCTTATCAACACGTTAGCCACCAACGTTGCGGCAGAGACCGATGAGTCTCGCCAGAGAGCGGTTAACTTTGTCGGTATTGAACCTAATGTGAACTTTACGCGGCTGTTTAGGCCAGCGAACGACGCGGTGCGCCTGTGCCGAGACAAGGTCACCGCCGCAACTCGTTTCGACAACGCCAGCCTGATAACGTCGATATTCACGCTTCAGTTCGTTCCGGTCCGTGAACGCGCGGCTATAGTTCGCAATATCTACCATGGATTGAATACCAACGGCGGCTTCATTCTCGCTGAGAAGGTGTACGCGGGCGATGCGGCGATCGAGCGGTTGATCAACGATCGACATATCGACTTCAAGTTGCAGGGCAGCAGCGCGGACGCCATCCTCAGCAAGGATCGGAGGCTGCGTTCGATCATGCGCCCTTTCACCTTGGAGGCGAACTTCCAGATGCTCGAACGGGCCGGTTTCACCCGATTCGAGAGCTTCTGGCGCGTGAACAACTTCGTTGGCATCCTGGCCGTGAAGTCCTGACCAAGCTAGGACGGTGTCATGTCCCCTGATCCCCGCCCAGCGCGACGCTCGTTCGACGAGCTTCGACAGACGGTGAAGGTCGTCAAGCCGGTCGACTTCCAGGACAGATACCGCGAGTACCTGGAAGCCAGCGATGAGAAGCCGGTGCTTGCTGCAGGGCTTGCGCCATTGCTACGCCGGGGCAGTCTGTTGGACATCGGGGCCGGTTCCGGCGACGTGCCCGATTTGCTTGACGTGGATCAGGAGACCTACACGGCGGTCGAGTGCCAGCCCGAGTTCGTCCGACTGCTGCGTGACAAGGGTTACCGGGTAATCGATGACCTCTTTCCCTGCCAGGTCGGCGGTCCTTTCACCAACGTCTTACTCTGCTACTGCCTGTATGGTCGAGAGCAGTGTGAGTTGTTGATCCACGCAGGGTGGGCAGCGGTAGCGCCGAGTGGCCAACTCCTCGCCGTAACCTTCCGCGATCACCTTGACGAGTACAACAGCCTGCTGCACCGGGTGGGCCACACCAACCGAGGCGGCCTCGACGTGCACTACAACTTCCTTACCACCACCTTCGCTTCCCTCGGCGTGCTCACGACGCACGTCTGGACCAGCTACATCTATAGTCGGGATCTGGCGGAGCTCGCCGGCATCGTCAGCTTCATGGCTACCAACAGCAACGTCGGGACACTGCAACGCCGAGCCGAGATCTATGCCGGGATCATGGCCGAGCGGAGATACGTCGACGAGCGTTTTCGCACGGTCGCCGGTGACTATCGTCTTCCTGTGCACCACCATGTGTTCGTCGTTGCGAAAGACGTGTCATGACTGCTGTTCAACTACTGGTTGGCGCCCTGGTCGTCGACGCGGACGAGTTTCTGCTGCTGCGGCGTAGTGAACGGGAGACATTCCTGCCCGGCCGGTGGGGGATCCCGGCCGGCAAGGTGAAACCGGGCGAGGACTTGAAAGTGGCGGTGCTGCGGGAGCTCCGAGAAGAAGCCGGACTCGCCGGGACGGTCGAGTGTTCGGCGGGCTCGGTGTGGTTCGACAGCGTGCGTGACGGCCAGCCGTGGAGAAATTTGCAGGTCAACTACGTGGTGCGACCATACTCCCGTCAGGTTCAACTTGATCACTCGAATAGTGCCTGCGCGTGGGTGTCGTTGGCGGATATGACAACCTCACCGGTAGAGGTCGACGCCTTCACCCGTCGGATCGTGGAAATGGCCCTTCAAGCCGGTCCGGCAGGGCATGCACCGCGCCTGTGAGCTCAAGCTGAGTCATTCAGGTGTTGGCGGAGCCGGTCGAACACCGTCTCCAGCGATTCGTGCCGTCGTTCGGTGCCGTCCGATCGATAGCTGGAGCTCATCGACTTCTCGGTTCGTCCCTGAAGGAAAAGTGAGAGGGTTCCGGGACGAATGTGCGCCAGGCTGTGTATCTGCCGATGATGCAGGGAGATGGCGCTGCCCCGCAGTACGGTCCGCGAGCCGTCCGGCAGCGGTGCCTCGGCCCCGTCCGGCCGTTTGTAGTCGACGTTGTCGTAGCCGCCGGAGAGGATGAGGGACACGAAGTTGTAGCGGTGGTCGTGGGGGACATCCGCGTACGAGCCGGACGTGACCGCGTCATCCTTGTACTGATGAAGCCACACCTTCCACCGGTCGCCGTCCCCTGCTGCGATCAGCCACTTGTAGTGAGTGGTCACCTCCCGGGAGGCTCGCATCAGCGCGGCGTAGTCGCGCTCGTTGACACCGTCAGCCGCATTCGACAGCTCCGCCGTCAGAGCGTCGGCGTTGATGGTGAGAAAGCGGGCCAGTGCTGGTGCCCAGTCCGTGCCTGCCGCTCTGATTTGACCGACGAGTTGCGCCGTCGTCGGGCCAAGTCGAAGGATGCGGGCCATGGCTACTCAACCTCCCATCGGACCACTGCTTTGCGCAAGGACCGACTTGGTGAACCGGTCGATCCAATCCGCTCTTGCGATCTCCCTGCGGGACAACCAGCGAGCCTCGACCACGTCGTCGGTGTTCGGGTGGAGCTGTCCGTGGAACCCGTCGACGAGATAGTTCAGCTGAAGAACAGGTATGCGATCCTGGTAGGTCGGTTCGTCGTAGATCGAAGTACCGACGAGTTCGGCCCTGTCCACGGTGAGCCCAGTCTCCTCGAGCATCTCCCGCCGCAGCGCATCCTCCGGGGACTCGCCGTGGTGAACGTGGCCCCCTGGCACACTCCAGCGACCTGGTAGGTGTGGATCATTGAACGACCGCTGGATCAGCACCACCCGGTCATCGGCGGCGCAGACGCCAACGATGGCCACCGCGAACAGATCCCTGCCTGAGGTCATCTTTCGATCCGGGTCATATTTGCGAAGAACCTTTTCTCGAAGTTCTTGGCCTGCATCCTCAGCGCGGCGATCTCAGTGCCTCCGATCTCGTCGAGGCCGAGCCCTTTGAAGATCTTCACCAGGTCGGCGTCGTCCTGACCGCGCTCGAAGGTCACCCGCTGCTGGGCAATTTCCAGTTGACGAGCGACCTCGAGCGAGTACGTCTCGAAGGCGATCGCGCCACGTACGTAGCGATACGTGGTCGGATTCACCGCGGAAGAGCCCGGGCGGGCATGGTAGAGGGCAACGTAGATCGCGTCGTCGGTGCGTTCGAGCCGCACCACAGACACCAACGTGCCGTCCAAGCTGACGCATACCTTGCTGGTGTGCCTCAGATCGAACAGGGCGACGATCGTACGAGTCACTTCGTTGCGCAACTCCTCGACCACGGCATCAAGGGTGCGTCCAGTGTTGCTAGGGATCAGCAGTCGGTCAGCCGCCCGTTGGCGTAGTGCCGCTGTGTTCACGGGGTTGAGCATCAGCACCTGGATCTCTGCGAAGCTCTTGCGGCAGTAGTTGACGTACGGTGCTACCCACTTAGCGCTGCTGCCCCGAAACTGGAAGCTGGACGAGACGCGCATGTCGTTGATCAGATCGGTCGTGAATACTTCGTCGAAGGACCCGGTGGGCGGGTACTCCTTGGCGGGGAGATGAACCTTCGAGGTGGTGCTGACGAGATCCAGAACATCCTTCTGTTGCTGCTCGAAAAGGGACTGCAGAGATGATTCCATGACGTGCTTAGACTCTCGGTTGATGAAAAGTGTTACAAAAGCACCGAAGAGTGCTGCCGAGAGGATGCCGCCACCGACGGTGGAGAGCTTGAGTTGCAGAGAGGACTTATCGTCCACCATCAGTAGGCCCAGGCCGATGACGGCGCTGAGCGTGGTCATCAACCAGAAAGCGTAGGTAAGTGCTCGGCCAGCGGTCTTGTCCTGCCTGGCGGATGGCATCACGATGACCTCTGTCACTCTGGACGTCAGGCAGCGCAGTCTAGCTCCGTCCTGAAGTGACGCACAACGCATTCGTCGGGACATGGCAATAATTGATCACTTGTCCCGGACGATGGCCTACGGTTCGCCTCGTCGTCGAGGGTCAGAATTGACGGTTGCGATGCGCCGTTGTGTCTCTCGCCCGACTGGTAAGGCCCAATCGTTGGCGCCAACCGAACGCCGGGGATCCACCCCGCGCCTGACAGGTCGGCTCAGGCAGGCAGCGCCAGGTCCAGGACCGCGCCGAGCCCGTTCTCGCGGCCCGGGTCGGCGGCCGGCAGCACCAGCACCGCGCAGCCGGCGGCCACCGCGCCGGCGTCGGCCGGGGTGTCGCCGACCATCAGCGTCTGCTCGGGATCGACGCCCAGCATGCCGCAGGCCCGCCAGAAGATCGCCGGGTCGGGCTTGCAGCGCCCCACCTCGTACGACAGCACGAACGCGTCGACGAGGTCGGTCAGCCCCCAGGCGTCGAAGTGCGGTCGCAGGTCGAAACCGATGTTGCTGACCACCGCCACCCGCACACCGGCGTCGCGCAGCGCGGTCAGCGTGGGGGCGGTGTCCGGGTACGGCAGCCAACCCTCGGCCACGAGCAGCCGCTCGTACAGCGCGTCGGCGAAGCCCTCGATGCCCGTGTCCACGGTCTCGGCCAGCCCGGTGTACGCCCCCCGGTGCGCGTGCGGGTAGAGGTCCCGGTCGGCCCACAGCTCGGCGAGCCGGGGTGGAACCCGGGCCGGTAGTGGCCCGCCCGCACGGCCGGCGGTGAGCAGGCGGTCGGCCAGCGAGGTGGCCCGGACCGGGTCCAGGGTGACGCCGCACACCGCCGCGGCTTCCCGCACCCACTGCCGAGGCTCCTCCACCTGGGCGAGGGTGCCGTGGAAGTCGAAGAGCACCGCCTTGACGGGCCGTCGCGACGCCCGCGCCGTGGTGGCATCCGCGGCACTGCCCGGCGGACTGGTCTGGGGCGGTTCGGCATGGTCCGGCACGCCGTGCACCCTACCGACCCCCGCCGACGACCCCTCGGGACGGCCTTGTGGGGTGCACTGTCCCGACACGCACTAATCTTGGTGCCATGTCGAGCCCCGCCGAGCGGTACGCCGCGGCGCGCCACCGGGCCGCGCAGGCCGCACAGTTTCCGGCGCTGGACGAGTTCGCCCTCGATCTGGGGTTCGACCTCGACGACTTCCAGCGCGAGGCGTGTCAGTCGTTGGAGCGGGGCAGCGGTGTGCTGGTGTGCGCCCCGACCGGCGCTGGCAAGACGGTGGTCGGCGAGTTCGCCGTACACCTGGCTCTGCGGGGGCGGCCCGACGACCCGGCGGCGGCCGACGGCGCGGCGACGCCGACGACCCGGCGCAAGTGCTTCTACACGACGCCGATCAAGGCGCTGTCCAACCAGAAGTACCACGACCTGGTCGCCCGGTACGGGGTCGAGCAGGTCGGTTTGCTGACCGGCGACAACGCGATCAACGGCGACGCGCCGGTGGTGGTGATGACCACCGAGGTGCTGCGCAACATGCTCTACGCGGGTTCCAGCACCCTGCGGGGGCTCGCCTACGTGGTGATGGACGAGGTGCACTACCTCGCCGACCGCTTCCGTGGCGGCGTGTGGGAAGAGGTGATCATCCACCTGCCGGAGTCGGTCACCCTGGTCTCGCTGTCGGCGACGGTGTCCAACGCCGAGGAGTTCGCCGACTGGCTGGTCACCGTGCGCGGTGAGACCGCCGTGGTGGTCAGCGAGCACCGGCCGGTGCCCCTGTGGCAGCACATGCTTGTCGGCAAGCGGATGTTCGACCTGTTCCACGACGCCGACGCCGCCCGCAAGCACGACGTGCACCCGGAGCTGCTGCGTTACACCCGCGACACGATGCGCCGGCTGGAGTTGGGCGAGGGGCGCAGCGCCGGGCCGGGCGCCGGTCGGCGTGGTCCCCGCTGGCGTGGCCCGATCCGGCCGGACATCGTCGACCGGCTGGACCGCGAGGGTCTGTTGCCGGCCATCCTGTTCATCTTCAGCCGCGCGGGCTGTGCCGCCGCCGTGCAGCAGTGCCTGGCCGCAGGGCTGCGGCTCACCTCGCCCGAGGAGCGCGCCGAGATCCGCCGGGTGGTCGAGTCCCGGGTCACCGCCATCCCCGGTGAGGACCTGACGGTGCTGGGCTACTGGGAGTGGCTCGACGGCCTGGAGCGCGGCCTCGCCGCCCACCACGCCGGCATGCTCCCGGTGTTCAAGGAGGTCGTCGAGGAGTTGTTCGTCCGGGGCCTGGTGAAGGCGGTCTTCGCCACCGAGACCCTGGCGCTCGGCATCAACATGCCGGCACGCTGCGTGGTGCTGGAACGCCTGGTCAAGTACAACGGCGAGGCGCACGTCGACCTGACGCCGGGGGAGTACACCCAGCTCACCGGCCGCGCCGGCCGACGGGGCATCGACGTCGAGGGGCACGCCGTGGTGGTGTGGTCCCCGGAGACCGACCCACGGCACGTGGCCGGGCTCGCCTCGACCCGCACCTATCCGCTGCGGTCCAGCTTCCGGCCGTCGTACAACATGGCGGTGAACCTGGTCGGCTCGGTCGGCGCGGAGCCCGCCCGGGCGCTGCTGGAGTCCTCGTTCGCCCAGTTCCAGGCCGACCGGTCGGTGGTCGGCCTGGCGCGGCAGGTGCAGCGCAACACCGAGACCATCGAGGCGTACGGCGCGGAGGCCGCCTGCCACCACGGCGACTTCGACGAGTACTTCGCGCTGCGGGTGGCGATCGCCGACCGGGAGAGGTCCATCGCCCGGCAGGGGCAGACCCAGCGCAAGGCCGCCGCCGTGGCGTCGCTGGAGCGCCTGCGGGTCGGCGACGTGATCCGCGTGCCGTCGGGCCGGCGCGCTGGCCTGGCGGTCGTGCTGGACCCGGCGACCGGCGGGTTCGGCGAACCCCGTCCGCTGGTGCTCACCCAGGACCGCTGGGCGGGACGGGTCAGCCCGGGCGACTTCACCACCCCGGCCGAGGTGTTGGCCCGCATCCGGGTCCCCAAGCACTTCAACCACCGCTCGCCGGGTGCCCGGCGGGATCTGGCCGCCGAGGTCAGCGGCACCGGCCTGGACCGGCACGGAGGTCGCCGCGGTGGCCGTTCCCGGCAGACGCCCGGCGAGGACCACCGGCTCAGCCAGCTCCGCACCGAACTGCGCAACCACCCCTGTCACGCCTGCCCGGAGCGGGAGGAGCACGCCCGCTGGGCGGAGCGCCGCCACCGTCTGGAGCGCGACACCGAGGAGCTGCGCGAGCGGGTGTCCGGGCGTACCGGGTCGCTCGCGCGGACGTTCGACCGGATCGTCGCGCTGCTGACCGACCGTGGTTACCTCGCCCGCGACGGCGCGGTCACCGACGCCGGACGGATGCTCGGCCGGATCTGGACCGAGGCGGACCTGCTGGTCGCGGAGTGTCTGCGCCGACGCGTCTGGGACGGGCTGTCCCCGGCCGAGCTGGCCGCCGCGGTGTCCGTGGTGGTCTTCGAGGCGCGCCGCGACGTCGACGAGCGGGCGTCCCTGCCGCGCGGCCCGGTGGCCGACGCCGTGGACGAGACGCTGAAGCTGTGGGGCGAGATCGAGGCGGACGAGGCCGCGCGCGGGCTTGCGGCGACTCGGGAGCCGGATCTGGGCTTCGCCTGGCCGGTCTACCGGTGGGCGCGGGGTGAGGCTCTGGCCAAGGTGCTCGGCAGCGGGCACGAGATCGACGGCGAGATGCCCGCCGGTGATTTCGTCCGCTGGGCGCGGCAGGTCGTCGACCTGCTTGGTCAACTTTCCGACTCCGGTGGCGCGTCGCCGGAGCTGCGCTCCACGGCTCGACAGGCGATCGCGGCCATCAACCGAGGTGTACTGGCGTACCACACCTCTGCCTGATAATCACTTTCGGTCAACGGCCTCGGCGAATCGACGCATCGTACGGTCACCACAAAGGCACCCCGCGAATAGCCCGAGGGTGCTATTGCGCCTGCTCGGAGCACACCTGATCATTACCCCGGCGCCGTTCCTGCGCGCCGGTAACGAATGGGGAGAGCAACCGCCGTGGCGGACATCAATCACTTTGAGTACGGGTGGATCACGCCCGCGCTGAGCTACGCGCTGTCGGTGCTCGGGTCGATCCTCGGGCTCGTCTGCGCCGGCCGTATCCGTACGGCCCGCACCGCCGGGCAGCGCGCCTGGTGGGGCCTTCTGTCCGCCTGGGCCCTCGGCGGCACCGCCATCTGGGCGATGCACTTCATGGCCATGCTCGGCTTCGCCGTCGACGGGACCCGCATCCGGTACGACGTGCCGCTCACCGCCGCCAGCACCGTCATCGCGGTGGTCGCGGTCGGCATCGGCCTGGCCATCGTCGGCACCGGCCAACTGAACCCGGTACGCCTCGTCGCCGGCGGCGTGTTCACCGGTGCCGGCGTCGCCGCCATGCACTACACCGGCATGGCGGCGATGCGCCTCAACGGCAGCCTCGGCTACGACACCACCCGCGTCGTCCTCTCGGTGGTGATCGCGGTCGTCGCCGCGACCGTCGCGCTGTGGCTCGCGATGACCGTCCGGCGTGGCCTGGCGATCTTCGGCTCCGCGCTGGTCATGGGCGTCGCCGTGAACGGCATGCACTTCACCGGCATGAGCGCGCTCTCGGTGCACCTGCACGAACGCTCGGGTGGGGTGACCGGCGCCGGGGTGAGCGCGTTGCTGGTGCCGATCGTCGTAGCGGTGATCTTCGGGGTGGTCGGGCTGCTCTACGCCCTGCTCGCCGCTCCCACCGACGACGACCTGGCCGCCACCGCGTACCTGGACGCGCGTCGGGCCCAGACGTCCGCGCCGGTCACGCCGGAGGCCGCCCCGGACCCGGTCGGGCTGCGCGCCCGTTCCACCCTCGGGCAGCCCGGCACCCCGTTCCCGTCCCGCCGGGACACGCCGCCGCGCTGACGCCGCCAGGCCGCCACCGAACCGCCGCCGTTGCGAGGCCGTCGCGGCGATGCCGGGCGTGCTCGCCCGTGCGCGACGGCCGCGTCTCATCCCGCTGACCGAGGCGATCCCGCCGTGCGACCGGCGCGGTGTGTCGGTGTTGAATGCGGGGGTGTCCGCCACCCCGCGAGTCAACCGGACACAGAGGAGGGTGAGATGAACTTCCAGCGCCTCGGACCGAGCGGCCAGGAGATCCCGGTCGTCCAGCACGACGGTACGACCTTCGACCTACGGCCACTCACCGCCGACCTGGACGGGACGTTCTGGGCGTCGGAGGGGATCGCGCGGACGCGGGCCGCGCTGGACGGCGGCGAGCTGGCCGAGCTGCCCGACGCGGACAGCCTGCGGGTGGGCGCACCGGTGGCGCGTCCCGCCAAGATTGTCTGCGTCGGGCTCAACTACCGCGACCACGCTGCGGAGACCGGCGCGGCACTGCCCGCCGAGCCCGTGGTCTTCATGAAGGACCCGATGACCGTCGTCGGGCCGTACGACGACGTCCTCGTTCCGCGTGGTTCGACCAAGACCGACTGGGAGGTCGAACTCGCGGTCGTCGTCGGGAAGACCATCCGGTACGCCGAGTCTCCCGAGCAGGCCCTGCGGCACGTCGCCGGGTACGCGGTGTCGCACGACGTGTCCGAGCGCGCCTTCCAGTTGGAGCGTGGCGGCCAGTGGGACAAGGGCAAGAGCTGCGAGACCTTCAACCCGCTGGGGCCGAGCCTCGTGCCGGCCGACGAGGTCGGCGACCCGCAGTCGCTCGCGCTGCGCCTGTGGGTCAACGGGGTGCTCCGCCAGGACGGGTCCACCGCGAACATGATCTTCCCGGTGGCGCACGTCCTGTGGTACCTCAGCCAGTTCATGGTCCTGTACCCCGGCGACGTCATCAACACGGGAACGCCGGCCGGGGTGGCGCTCGGCCTCCCCGACCATCCCTATCTGCGCGCCGGTGACGTGGTGGAGTTGGAGGTCGCCGGCCTGGGCCGCGCACGTCAGACGTTGGTGGCGGCATGACCCCGGAGTTCGCCGGGCTGGCCGCGATCGTCACGGGCGGCTCATCCGGGATCGGTCGCGCGACGGCCGTGGAACTGCGCGCCCGAGGCGCCCGGGTGGCCGTCCTCGACCTCGACCCGAGCGGGCTTGAAGATGGCATCGTCGGCATCACCGCCGACGTGTCGAGTCGGCCGTCGGTGGACGCGGCGGTCGCCGCGGCCGCCGAGGCGCTCGGCGGCCTCGACGTGGTGGTCAACAACGCCGGTATCGGCGCGACCGGCACCGTCGCCGACCAGAGCGACGACGAGTGGCACCGCGTGCTCGACGTCAACGTGGTCGGCATGGCGCGGGTCGTCACCGCCGCGCTGCCCTGGCTGCGTCACTCCGACCACGCGTCGGTCGTCAACCTCTCGTCCATCGCGGCCCTCAACGGCCTACCGGGCCGCGCGCTCTACTCGGCCAGCAAGGGCGCCGTGCTGTCGCTGACCCTCGCCATGGCGACCGACCACGTCCGCGAGGGCATCCGGTTCAACTGCGTCTGCCCGGGCACCGCGGACACGCCCTGGGTCGGACGGCTGTTGGCGCAGGCGGACGATCCGGCCGCCGAACGCGCGGCGCTGCAGGCCCGCCAACCCATCGGACGACTTGTCACCCCGGACGAGGTCGCCAACGCGATCCTCTACCTCGCGTCGCCGCGCTCGGCGTCGACCACGGGTACGGTGTTGGACGTCGACGGCGGTGTCACCCACCTGCGGGTCCGGCCGTGACGACGGGCGGGGGTGTTCCGTGCGGATCGCACTGTTCGTGACCTGCCTGGCCGACACCATGTTTCCGCAGGCGGCCACGGCGACCGTACGGCTGCTGGAACGGCTCGGCCACGACGTGGTCTTCCCGACCGAGCAGACCTGCTGCGGGCAGATGCACGTCAACACCGGTTACCAGCGCGAGGCCGTGCCGCTGGTGCGCCGGCACGTGCGGACCTTCGACAGGTACGACGTGATCGTCGCGCCGTCGGGCTCCTGCGTCGGGTCGGTACGCCACCAGCACGCGATGGTGGCCCGGCGTGCGGGTGACGAGGGTCTGGCCAGCCGGGCCGAGTCGGTGGCCGAGCGGACGTACGAGTTGTCGGAGCTGCTCGTCGACGTGCTCGGGGTGACCGACGTGGGCGCGTACTACCCGCACCGGGTCACCTACCATCCGACCTGTCACTCACTACGGATGCTGCGGGTGGGTGACCGACCGCGACAGTTGCTGCGCGAGGTGCGCGGCCTCGACCTGGTCGAGTTGCCGGCGGCGGAGCAGTGCTGTGGTTTCGGCGGCACGTTCGCCGTGAAGAACCCGGAGACGTCCACGGCGATGTTGGCGGACAAGATGCGTCACGTGCTGGACACCGGCGCCGACGTGTGTGCCGCCGGCGACGTGTCCTGCCTCATGCACATCGGCGGCGGACTGTCGCGGCTGCGTACCGGGGTGCGCACCGTGCACCTCGCCGAGATCCTGGCGTCGACGGAGACCAGCGGCGCAGCGGCGGCCCGGTCGTGACCCGCCCGACGTTCCTCGGCATGCCGACGACCGCGCCGCCCGGCGTGGGGCACCTGCGCGGCGACGAGTCGTTTCCGAGCGCCGCGCGGCGCAGCCTGGCCGACCCGCAACTGCGGCGCAACCTGCGGCACGCGACGACGACGATCCGGACCAAGTCCGGAGCAGTGATCGCCGAGCAGGCCGACTGGGAGGAGCTGCGCGCGGCCGGCGCGGCCATCAAGGCCGACACCCTGCACCGCCTGCCCGAGCTGCTGGAACAGCTCGAGGTGAAGGTCGCCGCAGCCGGTGGTGTGGTGCACTGGGCGGCGGACGCCGTCGAGGCCAACCGCATCGTCACCGACCTCGTCCGGGCGACCGGCGCGGACCGCGTCATCAAGGTCAAGTCGATGGCGACCCAGGAGATCGGCCTCAACGAGGCCCTGGAGGCGGCCGGGATCACCGCCGTCGAGACCGACCTCGCGGAGCTGATCGTGCAGCTCGGCGACGACCGGCCGAGCCACATCCTCGTACCCGCGATCCACCGCAACCGCGCCGAGATCCGCGAGATCTTCCTCCGCGAGATGCCCGGCGTCGACCCCGCGCTGACCGACGACCCGCCGGCCCTGGCGGCCGCCGCACGCCGGTTCCTGCGCCAGACCTTCCTGAGTACGCCGGTGGCGGTGTCCGGCGCGAACTTCGCCGTCGCCGAGACCGGCACCCTCGCCGTGGTGGAGTCCGAGGGCAACGGCCGGATGTGCCTCACCCTGCCGGAAACCCTCATCACCGTCATGGGTGTGGAGAAGGTGGTGCCCACCTGGCGCGATCTGGAGGTCTTCCTCCAACTCCTACCGAGGGCCTCGACGGGGGAGCGGATGAACCCGTACACCTCGATGTGGACGGGCGTCACCCCGGGCGACGGACCGCAGGCCTTCCACCTGGTCCTGCTGGACAACGGGCGCAGCGCGGTGCTCGCCGACGAGGTCGGCCGGCAGGCGCTGCGGTGCATCCGCTGCTCGGCGTGCCTCAACGTGTGCCCGGTCTACGAGCGTGCCGGCGGGCACGCGTACGGGTCGGTGTATCCGGGGCCCATCGGCGCGATTTTGTCGCCGCAGCTCACCGGCATCGAGGACAACGCGTCCCTGCCGTACGCGTCGACGCTCTGCGGTGCCTGCTACGACGCCTGCCCGGTCAAAATCAACATTCCGGAGCTGCTGGTACACCTGCGCGCCGAGGTGGTCGAGTCGCGGCAGCGGCCCACCGCCGAGTCGATCGCGATGGCCGCCGCCGCGTACACGATGGACCGACCCCGGCTGTACGCGGCCGGGCAGCGCGCGGCCCGGCTGAGCCGGCTCGCCGGTCGGCGGGGTCGAGGTCTGCCCCCGCCGCTGAACGGCTGGACCGCCAGCCGGGACCTGCCCGACCCGCCGGCA
This sequence comes from Micromonospora sp. NPDC005174, assembly GCF_040608495.1. Classification (NCBI taxonomy): domain Bacteria; kingdom Bacillati; phylum Actinomycetota; class Actinomycetes; order Micromonosporales; family Micromonosporaceae; genus Micromonospora; species Micromonospora sp. NPDC005174. The sequence continues at coordinate 345,395 of NZ_JBEXIJ010000002.1, forward strand.
CAGACGTTCCGCGAATGGTGGGCCGAGCGGTGACCTCCCGGGACCTCGTCCTCGGCCGGCTCCGCGCCGCGCTCGCCGCCGGCGCCCAGGCCCCGACGCCGGTGCCGCGCGACTACCGGCGGACCGCCGACGTGGACCTCGACCAGTTGGCGCAGCGGTTGACCGACTACCGGGCCCACGTGCACCGGATCACCGAGGCCGCCGTCGCCGACACGATCGCCGACATCCTGCCGGCGGGCGGCACTGTCGTCGTACCCCCGGGTCTGTCACCCGCGTGGCTGCCGGCGACGGTGACCGCGCTGCCCGACGACGGCCTCGACCACGCGCGGATCGGCGCGGCGGACGGCGTCGTCACCGCCGCCGCCGTCGCCATCGCCCAGACCGGGACGGTGGTCCTCGACGGCTCGCCCGACCAGGGACGCCGTGTGCTCAGCCTGCTGCCGGACCTGCACGTGTGCGTGGTCCGCGCCGACCAGGTCGTGGCCACCGTGCCCGAGGCCCTGCGACGGCTGACGCCGCAACGCCCACTGACCTGGATCAGCGGACCGTCGGCCACCAGCGACATCGAGTTGATCCGCGTGGAGGGCGTGCACGGCCCCCGCCGCCTGCACATCCTCCTACTGCCCTGAGGTCAGGCCTCTGCCACGTAGACGCCCTTGCCGGGATGCCCCTCGACCAACCCGCGATCCCTGAGGATCGTCATGACCCGGTTGATCGTGGAGATGTGCACACCGTGCTGCTCGGCCAGTTCCCGCGTGGACGGTAGCTTCTCGCCCGGCGCGAGCTCCCCGGACCTGATCCTCCCCGCTATCTCGTTGGCTATGCGCCGGTAGTCCACGCGCTCGGTCGGCATCAACCGATCTCCGAGGGTCGGAGTTGGCTCAGCACGGTGGGGTCGGTGATGCGGTCGTCGGCGGCGAGCATGATCGCCTTGGACAGGATCGTGGCGAGCATGGCGTCGTCGTCGAACGGCAGGTGCAGGCGTCCGGTCTGCTGACGCGCCGCCACGATGCACAGGTACCTGTCGTCGGGCTCCATCATGATGTTGCCCGAGCCGAGGTGGATGCGGTACGCCCGCAGGTTGCCCCGCACCCGCAGGTACCGCTCCGCGAGGTCCACCCGGCCCGCGATGGCCATCCGGGGCAGCAGTCGGGCCAGCGCGTCCCGGCGTACCTGCGCCGACGGGGTCAGCTCCGCCACCGCCGTCCGGTGCCAGTAGGCGGAGAACCGGTCCTCACCGCGGTCGGCCCACTGCGGGTCGGTGGCGATCGAGGTGACGCCGACGAACAGGTCCACGTCGCGCATGGCCTCGGTGAACACCAGCAGTGGCACGTCGATGACCGGCGCGGGTTGCCACGTCTTCCCGTCGTGTCGGGCGAAGCGCACCTGGTCGGTCGAGCAGTACTCGACGTCGTAGCGGCGCTCCTCCGGGTCGTCGACCAGCGCGTGGTGGAAGGACGCCTGCCACGCGCCGCCGCCGAAGACCTTGGTGGCCTCGCTGTCGTAACCGCCGTCCCAGGTGCCGAGGTAGCCGGCCTGCCAGCCGCGGGCGCGCATCAGGGCGTTGGCCTGCCGGTAGCGCAGGATGTGCGCGGCGAACCGGTTGGAGTAGGTCTCCGTCTTCTCCTCGGCCGGCGTGCGCAGATAGACCTCCCGGAACGCCTGCTTGAACGGCTGCGTCAGGCCGGCGTCGACCAGATGACCGCGCCAGGCCAGCACCTCGGCCGTGCTCGCGCGAGCGGGATGCCACAACCGGACCGGCCCGTGGTCGAGGGCGTGGCCGTCCCGGTCGACGATCGCCCACGCGCCGCCGTTACGCCGGGGCAGACCGGCCGTCCAGCGCTGGCCGTCAGTGCTGACCTCCCACAACAGGCGCCGCCCGTAGGTCGCGGTCACCGGGTGGTCGAGGAAGCGCGACGACCATTCGGGGTACGACCAGACGCGCTCCTCCGACAGCAGCCCCTCGACTCGCTGGCGCTCGCTGACGAGGGTCGCGCCGACCTGCTTGACGAGAGCCCGCAACTCGGCGAGGTCGTCCTCGTGGGACTGCTTCACCTGGGCCGGAACGCCCTTCAGGGTGACCTCGTCGCGGGCGAAGACCAGGCGCGCCCGGTCGCCGACGATCTCGACTGTCGCCGCGTACGGGCCGACCGCTCTGCGCAGCTGACCGTCCGGTCCGAGCCCGTGGTCGTCGACGGCCAGCTCCATGACCTCGCTGAACGACCACCCGCGTCGCGCCCCGAGCTGGGTCAGCGCTGTCTGGACCCGGCTCCGCACGGCCTTGTTCCGGACGGTCATCGCGAGTCGGGCCAGCGTGCGCAGCGGCACGTCGCCGTCGCGGTCGGCCAGCAGGCGTACCGCCGCGAGCGCCGTGCGCGAGGCGTACGGGAATCCGGCGGCCTCGCGCGGCGCGGACGCCGCGCTGGCGGTGGCCCGTGCCAGCAGCTCCGTCGCCCTCTCGTCGCGCTCGCGCGACAGTGCCCAGACCAGCCCGCGCAGGAGGCGGTCGGTGTCGTCGTGGACGCTCCGCCCGTGGGCGGTGAACGCGTCGAGGAGCCGGCGGACGACCTGCCGGCCGCCGTGCGCGGCCACGAGCAGTTCGTCGAGGCGGCGCAGCCACTTCGCGGTCGCCGCCGGCTTGTCCAGTGCGGCGCAGTGCTCCAGCAGCTCCGGCACGCCCGGTGCGGCGAGGTCAGCGTCCAGGTGGGCGCGTACGGCGGGCCCGAAGCTGTCCCCGTCGTGCAGCAGCCAGGACGGCAGGCGGCTGCCGGTGGCGCGGTCGATGGCCTGGCCGAGCAGCGTGACGGCACGTCGTCGGGGCGCCGCCGCGATGAAGTAGTCGTCGACCAGCTCACTGCTCAGGGCGCGCAGCGCCGGCACCAGATCGGCCAGTTCGGCGGCCGTCAGGCGCGGCGCGATCACCGCGGGCAGCTCCAGGTGGGCGCCGTTGTCGAAGCAGGCACCTTCAGCGGCGACGTGCAGGCACCACAGCAGGTCCGCGCGCGTGAAGGGGAGATCACCGGAGGCGAGAGCACGCACCACGTCGTTCAGCGCGGTCGGGGTCGACGCGGACGCCGACTCCCGGTGCATGGCCAGGGCGGCGCGGCGACGGTCCTCGGCCGACCACGATTCCACGGTGGACCACTCGGGCACGTTCGTCACCGAGGATCCCCAGTAGTAGGTGCTGGCGATGCGCAGTACCGCGCGGATCCGTTCGTCGGCGTCGGCGAGACCGATCTCGACCTGCCGCCGGCCCGTGTCGCCCAGGTGGGGGAGCAGCGCCGTCCAGTCGCCCATGTCAGCCACCCACCAACGCGACGAGCCGGACGAACGCCACGTCGAGGTCGGCCCGCAGGTCGATCTCCTCGTCGAGGTCGTCGACCTGGTGGTCGCCGACCAGCAGCAGGAAACCGTTGTGGGCGAACGCGGCACAGGCCCGATCCGCCTGCGCCTCCCAGTCGAGTCGCCGGCCCGGGGCGACCCGGTACCCGTTCAGCGTCGCCTCCGTGTCGGTCGGCTGCACCAGGCCCCGGAAGTGCCGGGGATGCTCGGCGTTGAACCGTGCCACCTCCTCGCGGACCCGCAGCCGGACCAGCTCGCGCGCGGAGATGCGCTCCGGCAGGCCCGTCAACGGCCAACTGTCGACGGGTCTGCCGGTCGCCGTCTCGTCCCGAACGATCACCGTGACCATGCGTTGTGCTCCTTGCCCTGAGGTGAGCGGCAGCATGGCACAACCGTCCGACGAAAAGCGGGCACCCGGCACGCCAGGTCAGCCGCTACTGTGCAGCGGATCAGATCACGGAGAGGGCGGTTGTGAGCTACACCTTCCACGTCGACCTGCGCGGCATCGTCGACCTGCTCAGTCACCACCTGTACGCCAGCCCACGCGTCTACGTCCGCGAACTGATGCAGAACGCCGTCGACGCGATCACCGCCCGTCGGGTGGGCGATCCCGGCGCGCCGGGTGCGATCCACATTTACCCGCCGGAATCCACCGGGGACGGCACGCTGCGCGTCGAGGACACCGGCATCGGCCTGACCGAGGCGCAGGTGCACGAACTGCTGGCCACGATCGGCCGCAGCTCCAAGCGGGACGACCTGGGGTTCGCCCGGCACGAGTTCCTGGGCCAGTTCGGTATCGGTCTGCTCTCCTGCTTCCTGGTCGCCGACGAGATCCGGGTACGCACCCGCGCCGCCGGTGGTCCGACGGTCGAGTGGATCGGGTACGGCGACGGACGGTACGAACTGCACGTCGCCCCGGCCGAGCGGGACCGCCCCGAGCAGGGCACCACCGTGACGCTGGTGCCTCGGCGAGGCGCCGAGCACTGGCTGGGCAGGGACACCGTCGTCGAAATCGCCTCGCTGTACGGGTCGCTGCTGCCGATCCCCGTGCAGGTCGACCACGAGGCCATCACCACGGGCCTCGCACCCTGGGAGAACGACCCGGCCGAGCCGGCGGGCGCACGGCGGGAGCGCCTCGACGCGTACTCCCAGGAGGTCTTCGGTTTTTCGCCCTTCGACGTGATCGACCTGGCGGTGCCCGCGGCGGGCCTGCGCGGGGTGGCGTTCGTGCTGCCCATGCCGGCCAACCCGACGTCGCGGGTGGCCCACCGGGTGTACCTCAAGCAGATGCTGCTCTCCGAGGACATCGAACGGTTGCTGCCGGAGTGGGCCTTCTTCGTCCGCTGCGTGGTCGACACGACCGAGCTGCGCCCCACCGCGAGTCGGGAGGCGCTCTACGAGGACGCGCTGCTCGACGAGGTCCGCGACGCGCTGGGCGACACCCTGCGCGGCTGGATGACCCGGCTCGGACGCACCGACCCGCGCCGCCTCCAGGCCTTCCTGCGGGTGCACCACCTCGGCGTCAAGGCCCTCGCCGTGCACGACGACGAGATGCTGCGCCTGGTCGAGCAGTGGTGGCCGTTCGAGACGAACATGGGCCCGTTGACGCTCGCCGAGTTCCGCGAGCGGCACGGCGTGGTGCGTTACACGCCGTCGGTGGACGAGTTCCGGCAGCTCGCCGCGGTCGCCGCAGCCCAGGGGATCGCCGTCGTGAACGCGGGCTACGTCTACGACGCCGAGCTGGTGAGCCGACTGCCCGACGTGGACAGTGACGTCGTCACCGAGATCCTCACGGCGAGCGACCTGGCGACCCGACTGGAACCGCTCGACCCGGACGTCGAGCTGGCCGTGCGGCCCTTCCTCGTCCTGGCGCAGCGGACCCTCGACCGGCTCGGCGTGCAGGTGCTGGTCCGGGCCTTCGAACCGGCCAGCATGCCCGCGCTGCACCTGCTCGACGGTGACACCGCCCTGGCGGTCGACCTGCGTCAGGGGCAGGAGCAGGCCGACGAGCTGTGGTCGTCGATCCTCGGCACCTTCACCCAGGGGCGCGACGAGCGGCCGCAGCTCGTGTTCAACCACCGCAATCCTCTGGTGCGGCAGGCCATCTCCACCGGTGACGACGAGCTGACGACGCTCGCGATCGAGGGCCTGTACGTGCAGGCGCTGCTGCTGGGCCACCAGCCGCTGCGGCCCGCCGACACGGCCGCGTTGAACCAGTCGTTCCTCGGTCTGCTCGCACGCGCCATGGAGGGAACCCGATGACCACCTCCGAGCACGAGTTGCGGGAACGCCTCAGCCAGGCGTACGCGCTGCCGCGCGGCCCGGTGCGGTTCGCCGCGCTGGACGCGGTCTTCCGGCACGCGGACGCGGCCGGCGACGTGCCGTTCGCCTTCTCGGCCCGGATGAACGCGATCAGCGACTTCCACCACGGCGGTGACCCGACGCGGGCGTTCCTCGCCTTCTCCTGGTGCCTGGCGACGGCCGACCGGCAGCCCGAGGTGGTCCACGCGCACCACACCCGCACGTTGCTGTGGGACTTCAAGTGGATCGTCTGGGCGTTGCCCCAGTTCCCGGACATCCCGCTGGAGCGCACCATGGCGGTACTCGACGACATGCAGCGCCGCTACCAGCTCGCCGGGCACAGCCTGCACGCGGTCCACCAGCACCGCTGGCTCGTGGCGCACCACGTCGGGGACATGGCAGCCGCCCAGGAGGCGTACGACCGGATGGTCACCGCCAAGCGGGACTCGATGTCGGACTGCCAGGCGTGTGTCCCGTCGGGACAGGTCCGGCACCTCACGTCGCTCGGCCGGTACGACGAGGCCATCACCATCGGGGAGCCGTTCAAGCGCGGCGGCTGCACCGAACAGCCCCAGTGGATGCTCAGCGAGCTGCTCACGCCGTACCTGCGGACCGGCCGGTTCGACGAGGCCGTCGAGGCGCACCGGGACGGCTACCGCCGTATCCGCGCCGACCGTCACCACCTCGACAACCTCGCCCAGCACGTGCTGTTCTGCGGGCTGACCGGCAACGAGGCACGCGGCCTGGAGCTGGTGGAACGGCACCTGAGCTGGCTGGAGCGCCCCTCGTCCCCGTACGCGGCGATGGAGTTCGCCGCCTCCGCCGCGCTGGTCCTCGGCCGGCTGCGCGCGACCGGGCACGCCGACCTGACGCTGTCCCGCCGCTCGGACGACGGCACCCGCCGCTGGGAGGCGACGGTGGCCGAGGTCCACGACGAGGTGGCCGCGCAGGCCCGCACGATCGCCGCCCGGTTCGACGTCCGCAACGGCAACCGGCACCAGAGCGAACGAATCGAGGCGCGCATGGCCGCGACCCCGGTGGCGCAGCACGTACCACTCACCGTCCTCGCCGGGCGCGTCACCACGTCCGAGCGGACGACCGACCCGGCGCTGGCAGCGCTCGTCGAACGGGTCGCCGCCCGCACCGCGGCGGGCGATGCGGCTGGCGCCGCGCGGGCCCGCCTGGACGTGGCGCACACCTTGCGCAACGCGGGCCGGCAGGAGGACGCGATCGAGGCCGCCGAGGAGGCGGTCCGCAGCCTCGACCGGGCCGGTCTGCGCGACGAGGCGCTCCGCTGCCGCCACCTGCTGTGGGAGCTGTACCGCCGGGCCTACCACCACCGGGACGCTGCCCGCGTGGTGCTGGCCGAGCTGATCCGGGCCGGGAACCTGCCCGACGGGCTGCCGCCGCTGGAGACCGTCCTGGAGGACGCCGCCGACCTGCTCCACGGTACGGAGGGGTTCGGGCACCTGGTCACGGCCGCCGACCGGCACCGGGCCAACGGTGACGCCGACGCCGAGTTGCGGGTGCTGCGCAAGGCTCTGGGCCGCCTCGCCAACCGGCCGCCGGACGACGTCGCCTGGGCGGTGCTGGCGCGCGTCGATGCCCTCGGCGAGGAGGCGCGGCCTGCCTCCGCCGAGCTGTCGGGCCGGGACCAGGTGACCGCCGCGCAGTTGCTGAACCGTGCCGGCCGCATCGCCGAGGCGCTCGACCGGCTCGACAGGGCCGTCAGCCTGTTCGGCGGCGACGAGCTGGCGGACGATCGTCGCTCGGCCCGGCTGTACCGGGCGCGGTTGCGGCTGCGTCTCGGTGAGCCGGCCCGCGCCGAGGCGGAGGCCCGGGAGGTCCTGGCCGAGGACCCCGACGAGTACGGCTACGACGCCACCGCCCTGCTGAGCCTGGCGCTGCGGGCGCAGGGCCGCGCCGACGAGGCCGAGAAGGCACTGGCCGCGCAGGACATGGACGAGGACGACCTCGACTACTACGAGCAGGACCTCGAACCGGACGACGACGAGGACTGACCGGCCGGGCGGGCGCAGCCGACGACGAGGGTGGCCAACAGGGCGGGGTGATCGGTCGCCCCGTCCATGTCCACCGATCGGGCGCAGCACAGGCTGATGTCGTCGCTGGCCACGATGTGCTGCACCGCCCCGTCACCGACGCGGGGATGACCAGGCGGCACGCAGGTCCCCACGTCGCCGGGGCGCAGGTTGAGGTCACCGCTCAGCACCGTGGGGGCGTACCCGGTGCGCCGACGAATGGCGGGCAGGATCCCGTCGATCAGCTGGCCGCACTGGGCGAGCGCGACGCTGCGGCTGGTGGCCGCCAGGTGGGTGGTGCAGGCGTTGAGCCCGCCCTCGACGTGGACGCACAGCCAGGGTCGTTCCTCGGGGTCGGCGAGGTCCTGTGCAGGGTGGATCCCACTGTGCACCGTGTACCGGCTGGCCGTCGTCGGCAGTCGGGCCAGCAGACCGATGCCGTACGCCCGGCCGTTGCGGCACCGGGTGTCGGCGCTGCTGGGCCGGTCGCCGGCAGCCTGGAAGGCGGACGTGACTCTCGCGCGGCCGTGGACCGTCGCGAATACCGCCTCCAACGTGGGCACGTCGTCCTGGCAGATCTCGTTGAGGGTGACCAGATCGGGCCGCTCGGTCCTGATCAGTTCGGCGGCCCTGGGCACCGCCCGGCCGGTGTAGCAGGCGGCGCGACCGCTGTTGCACAGGTTCATCTGCGCCACCCACAGGGTCGTGGGCGCGGGGGAGGCGGGGACGGGCCGGGCCGGCACACCGGCGACGACGACGAGACAGCCGACGGCGAGGGCCCGGCGAATCGCGCGGAACGGGCCGTTCGCGCGCCGGCCAAGGACGGTCGTGCCCCGGCGGCGGTCGGTGTCGCCGGGCGGATCGTCGGACATGCGGACTCCGGCAGCAAGGCGGCACTCTTCGCCGAGGTGTCCGAGATCCTACTGCCGCCCGCCCGGAGCTCTATGGTGGACCGGTGATCACCTGCGTCGTGCACTACACCATCGACCCCGCGCAGATCGAGGCGTTCGAACGGTTCGCCCGCTCGTGGATGCGGCTCGTGGCCCGGCACGGCGGCGTGCACCACGGCTACTTCCTGCCCGCCGAGGGTGCCAGCGACCGGGCCGAGGCCCTGTTCAGCTTCGAGAGCCTGGCGGCGTACGAGCGGTACCGCGCACGGTTCGGCAGTGACCCGGAGTTCGTCGCGGCCGACGCCATCCGCGACGAGTCGGGTTGCGTGGTGCGCTACGAGCGGACGTTCATGCGCCCGCTGTTGCCGGGTGACGACCTGACCGGGTCGCGCTGACACGGGCCGTGCGGGGAGGGTGGACCCCGCACGACCCGTGCCCGTCTCAGCGGTGCGGCCGGGGTGTGACGCGCGGCAGGACGTACGGCGGGCCGGCGGAGATCAGGTCCGACTTCAGCTCCTGGTACGCCCGTTTGGGCTGGTAGTTCTCGTCGTAGATGGTGGCCAGGCCCTCGGGCGGGTCGTTGAACCAGTCCGGCACCCACGAGTACTTGTCGCTGAAACCCCAGACCGTGTACGACAGGCAGCTGCGGACGGCGAGGCACGCCTTCATCAGCACGCTGAAGTTGGCGGCCGACGCCTGCAACCGGGGGTTGATCTCCTCGGAGTTGCCGGCCTGGACGCCCGCGGTCATCTGACTGCGGACGTCGACCTCGGTGAACGCGGTGGCCAGACCGAGCGCGGCGAAACGCTTCAGGGCGGCGGTCACCTGGAGGGTGTCGAAGTTGCCGTACTGGGTGCCCAGGTGACCCTGTGAGCCGACACCGTCGATCGGGACGCCCTTGGCGCGCAGTCCCTTGGCCATGTCGTAGACGAACTGCGTCTTGTCGTCGGCCGGGTTGCCCGAGCCGAACGCCTCGATGTTGTAGTCGTTGTAGAACAGCAGCGCCTTCGGGTCGGCGGCGCGGGCCCACCGGAACGCGTCGGCGATGTAGTCCGGGCCGAGGTTCTCCGCCCAGAAGCCCTTGTAGTGCAACGTCGACGGGGTGTCCCAGGGGTCGCTGACCGCCTCGTTGACGACGTCCCACTGCCAGATCTTGCCCTTGAAGTGGTTGATGACGGTGGTGATGTGCCTGCGCAGCAGCTCGCGCAGCTCCTGCTTGCTGATGGTGCCGTCGGCGACGCCGCTGGTCAGCCAGGCGGGCAGTTGGTTGTGCCAGACCAGCACGTGGCCCCGTACGCTCTGCCGGTTCCGCTTGGCGAACTCGATGAGCTGGTCGGCTGCCGTCCAGTCGTAGGTGCCCCGGGTGGGTTCCAGACTCTCCCACTTCATCGCGTTCTCGGCGGTGACGGAGGAGAACTCGGAGGCGGCGAGCTGGCGGTAGCGCGGGTCGTCGGCGTCGTTGAGGGCTGTCGCGTTGACCGCGGTGCCGATCTTCAGGCCGTGGCGCTGGCCGAGGGCCGCGAGGGTCTGCGTCGTCGGGTCGTACGGCCGGCTCGCGGTGGCCGGCACCGCGTTCAACGCCGCAGCGGTCGCGACGGCGACGGCGCCGGCGCTGATCCACCGTCTTGGCTTCATCTGCCTACCTCTCGATAATGATCGACAAGTGTCGATCTTTGAAGGAAGGGTGCGGCCCGGGATGAAAAGGGCGCGGGGCGTGGCTTCGAAGGACCGGAAACTCGTTCGAAACATTATGGCCGTCGATGGGCCCCGTCAACTCTGAAAACTTCCGGAAAACAGTCGGGTGAGCTGCGCGACTGTGGATAGTCATCGGATGAAAGTTTCGCCCCTGCGCCGCGCGCCGGGCCGGTCAACGACAGCGGGGACGGCACCGACCGTGCTGGTCGGCGCCGTCCCCACCGTGCGGGATCGGCAGTGGATCAGCCGCGCAGCCGTGCCTCGATCGCCTCGATGACGCGTGGACGCAGCTCCGCGGCGCGGATGACCGCGTCCACCGAGCCCACCTCGACGGCCCGCTGGATGTTGTGCACCCGGTCGAACTCGGTAGCCACCTCGCCGAGCTTCTCCGCCCGCACCGAGGAACGCAGCTCGTCGAGCTCGGCCGTCAGCGCGGCGCGCTCGGTGCCGGACGCGGCGGCGACCCGGGCCTCCAGGGCGCGCACCCGCTCGTCGGCGGCCGTACGGGCGTTGACGTCGGCGGAGAACACCACCGCGGCGGCGGGAGCGCCGCCGAGCACCGAGGCGAACGATCCTTCCAGCGCGAGAACCGTCATGCTCGGGTTCAGCGCCTTCGAGAACACCACGAACGCGCCGCCGTGGTACCGCGAGATCACACAGAACACGATCGGGCCCTGGAAGTTCACGATCGCCCGGCCGATCTCCGCGCCGTACTCCAGTTGGAGCTTGCGCATCGACTCGGGTGAGCCGTCGAAGCCCGACAGGTTGGCCAGCACGACCAGCGGCCGGTTGCCGCTGGCGGCGTTGATGGCCCGCGCGGCCTTCTTCGACGAGCGGGGGAACAGCGTCCCCGCCGTGTACGTGTCCGGGCCGTCGGTGGGCGGGAAGCCTCGCCGGGGCACGGACCGGGACTCGATGCCGAGCAGGCACACCGGGATGCCGCCGAGGTGGGCGTCCTGCACGACAGCCGTGTCGGCGTCGGCCATGCCCGCCCACCGTTCCAGCACCGGACGGTCCTGGTCGGCGAGGGCCCGCAGCACCGTCCGGATGTCGAACGGCTTCTTGCGGTCCGGGTTGGCCTCGGCGGAGAAGATCTCACCGACGGTACGGAAGGGGCTGCCCGCGACGTCGTGCGGGAACGGGGAGATGTCGCGGTCCACCGGGTCGGTGGTAATCGCCCGTCGCGGGGCGTCCTCGCCGGGCGCGACGTACGTGTGGTCGTAGTGGGCCATCAGCACGTCCCGCGCGGCGGTCAGGTTCGGCGCCCAGTACTGCGCCTGCCCGTTCGGGCCCATGACCCGGTCGTAGCCGCCGATGCCGAAGTTGTCCTCGGCCGAGACCCCGCCGGAGAAGTCGAGCGACTGCTTGCCGGTGAGCACCATCGCCGAGTCCGGCGTCATCACCAGGACGCCCTTGGTGTGCATGAGCATCGTGGCCTCGGCGTTCCAGTACGGCTGCGCGCCGACGTTGATGCCCGCGACCACGATGTTGATCTCACCGCCGGCCTGGGTGAACTCGACGATGCGCTTGAGCGCCGCCGCCACCCAGTCCATGTTCTCCGTACCCGAGGTCATCGAGATCCTGGCCCCGGCGGACAGCGCCCACCACTCGACCGGCACCTGCATCCGCTCCGCCAGGTCCAGGGCGGCGATCACCCGCCGGCACTCCGGCTCGGACAGCGCGCCCAACGACTTCGTCGGATCGCCGAGCAGCACGACCCGGGTCACACCCTGCGGGTGTCGCTCGCTGGGTGAGGTGACCACGCCGGCGACGATCGCGGCGCGGTTGCGCCCCCTCGGCCGGTCCACCGGCACCAACGCGTACGCGTCGTCGAGGTCGTGCTCGACGAAGTCACCGAGCCGGCCGGTCAACTCGTACGGGTAGACCGTGTTGCGGCTGCTGGCCCGCAGCACCTTGAGCCGGTACTCGTCGAGCGGCTCGACGGCCTCGGCCGGCGGCTCGCCGACGGTCAGCTCCGCGCCGCCCTGGGCGTCGAACGAGATCCGTACGGCGATCTTGGTCAGCTCGCCGGTGCGGCGGTCGCGCTGACGCGCGACGAACAGGATCTCCTCCAGCCCGGCCCCGACGGTCGTCGGGCGCACCCGCCCGGCGATCATCTCCATCTCCTCGCGGGTCAGCTCGCTCGGCGGCCACACGTAGACGACGATCCGGTTGGTGGTGAAGCGCGTCTTCGACGGCCGCCGCGACTGAGCCCGGCGGATCGAGTCGAGGCAGGCCGCGACCGCGTCCTCGGCGGTGGGCAGCGCCACCAGCCGGCCGTCCTGCTCGCGCAGCTCGGTCAGGTCGCGTACCTGGGCGAACGCCACGAGGCGCTCGTCGGCCGGGTTCTCCCGCGCCACGCACTGGAAGAGGTAGACCTCCTCGTCCGACGACGGCAGCCGGGTCAGGTCGAACTTGTGCAGCCGCTCCAACTGCATCCGCTGCGCGATGTACGGGTGCAGACCGCGGATCAGCCGGTCCTCGACCATGCCGTCGTCCGACGGGCGGAAGGTGAAGTGGTGGTGCATCACCGCCCCGCCGCGACCCGCGACGGTGGCGGTGAGCCGACGCACCTGCGCCGGCAGCGGATGGGCGGCCAGCACGTCGAGCAGCGCGGCGGCCATCGCGTCGAAGTCCTCCGGCTGGTTCTCCCAGCCGAGGTAGATGTCGGCGTCGACGGAATCCTCGGCGCCGGCCAGCTCGGTCAGCCCGCGCAGCGCGTCGCCCAGCCCGTCGAAACGGACGGCCGCGGAGACCACACTGGAGTCCGCGCGCTCGGCGACCACGAAGGAGCAGTCGCCGACGTCGCTGGTCCGCACCCGGGTGAGCGCCTTGTTGCCGTAGTAGCGGCGGGTCAGCACCTCCAGCATGACCGTGTTGTCGAGGTGGTGACGCACGAGGCGCTGGCCGAGCAGACGTACCAGGGGCTCGGTGCTGCGGACCATCTCGGCGACACGCTCGGCGCGGTCGGGGGCGTCCGGGTGGGCGTCCAGGTGTCGCAGGTGGGCCCGGACCTGGGCGTAGACGCGGGCGCGGTTGCGGCGCAGCAGCGGCTGCGCGAACCAGGCGAACACCACGCCCCGGGCCAGGTCGGCGATGGCGGGGAAGCGGACCTGCGTGGCGGCCACCAGCCGCTCCAGCGCCAGACCTGCGGGCTCGCGCAGCGACTCGTCCGGCGGGGTCTCGCGCAACCACTCGCGCAGCAGCGACGCCACGACTGTCGCGTCGACGGACGCGCGCTGCTGGGCCAGGAAGATCCGGAAAACGGCGGCTTCCAGCCCGGGGGAGCGCTCCAGATCTGTCACACCGTAGTGGCCGAGCGCCTTGGCGAGCTTGGCCTGGAAGGCGTCCGGCAGCCCGGCCCGCTCCACGTCGAGGCTCTGCAGGTAGGTGTGCAGGTACTCGCGGTCGCTGCGCGCGTGCGCGCCGCCGTCCTCGCCGGTCGGCCGGTTGCGGCTCAGCTCGGCAAGGTCGGCGAACACGTCGACGAGATCCACCTCGGCGGCCAGCGGCCGGTGACCGTCCTCGGCCGCCAACCGGCGTACGACGAGGTAGTCGTCGAGCACGCGGCGCTCGTCGTGCGGGTCGACGTCGAAGCCGAGCAGCAGGCCGCGTAGGTCCTCCTGGCCGCGCCTCGCGCGCTCGTACGCGGACAGTCCGTCGTCGGCGGCGGGCAGGTCCAGCTCGACGGCGGGGGTGCTCGGGCCGGCCACGGCGTCGGTCGCCTCCTCGGCGAGCGGCTCCAGCCGCAGCAGCGGCGCACCGGCCTCCACCTGGCTGCCCACCGAGACCGCGCACTCCTTGAGCCGGGCCTTGAACGGCGCGCGCAGCACCGTCTCCATCTTCATGGCCTCCAGCACCAGCACCGGCGCGCCCGCCTCGACCTCGGCGCCCACCTCCAGGGGAGTGGCGACGACCAGCGCCGGCATGGGGGAGCGCAGCACGCCACCCTCGTCGCGGCTGACCCGGTGCGTCACGCCGTCCACCTCGACGAGGTGGGTCGGGCCGTGCGTGCCGGTGAGCAGCCGGTACCGGATGCCGTTGACGGCGATCTGGCCGGTGTGCCGGTCGAAGCGGTCCAGCTCGACGTCGGCCGTGTGGGCGGTACCGCCCGCCTCGATGCCGACGCGGAACCGGTGCGCGCCGATCCGCGCCACGCGCAGCCGGTAGGTGACGCCGCGCAGCTTGAGGTCCAGCGGTCGGCCGCTGGCGTGCTGCACCTGCGGGCGGCCACCGGCGGCGGTCGAGAGCAGCCGCTGCCGCTCGGCGCGCTCCTCCTCCTCGTACGACTCGATCGCGGCGGCGGCCAGGGCGACCGCGGAGTGCCGGTGCGTGACCAGCCGACCCTCGCCCCGGACCCGGTCGATCCAGCCGGTGTCGGCGCTGGCGTCGATGATCTCGGGCTGGTCGAGCAGGTCGAGCACGAAGCTCTTGTTCGTCGCGCCACCGTCGATGATCACCGTGGTGTCCGCCATCGCACGCCGCAGCTTGCCCAGCGCCTCGTCGCGGTCGCGCCCGTACGCGATGATCTTCGCGATCATCGAGTCGAAGTCGGCCGGGATGGTGTCGCCCTCGCTGACCCCGGTGTCCACCCGGATGCCCGGCCCGGCGGGCAGGTCGAGCCGCGCGATGCGCCCCGGTGACGGCGCGAAGTCGCGGTCCGGGTCCTCGGCGTTGAGCCGGGCCTCGATGGCGTGCCCCCGCTCGGCCGGCGGGTCGCCCACGAGCCGACCGCCCGCCGCGACGTGCAACTGCGCCTTGACCAGGTCGAATCCGGTGGTCAGCTCGGTGATCGGGTGCTCGACCTGGAGGCGGGTGTTGACCTCCAGGAACGCGAACAGCCGGTCACCGGGGTGGTACAGGAACTCGACGGTCGCCGCGCCCCGGTAGCCGACCGCCACGGCGAGCCGCTCCGCCGACGTCTTCAGCTCGGCGGCCTGCGCCTTGTCGAGCACCGGCGAGGCCGACTCCTCGATGACCTTCTGGTTGCGCCGCTGCACCGAGCAGTCGCGTACGCCCAGCGCCCACGCCGTGCCCTGACCGTCGGCGATCACCTGGACCTCGACGTGCCGGGCGCCG
This sequence comes from Micromonospora sp. NPDC005174, assembly GCF_040608495.1. NCBI lineage: Bacteria > Bacillati > Actinomycetota > Actinomycetes > Micromonosporales > Micromonosporaceae > Micromonospora > Micromonospora sp. NPDC005174. Next base: position 360,741 of record NZ_JBEXIJ010000002.1, read on the forward strand.
GTGACCAGCCGCTCCAGGAACACGATGCCGCTGCCGAACGCCCGCGCCGCCTCCTGGCTGGTGCGCTCGTACGAGTCGGCGAGTTCGGCCTCGTTGGTGATCACACGGATGCCGCGTCCGCCGCCGCCCGCCGTCGCCTTGAGCATCAGCGGGTAGCCGATCTCGGCCGCCGCCGCCCGCGCGGCGTCCAGGCTCTCGACGGCGCCGCGACTCCACGGCGCGACCGGGACGCCGACCTCCTCGGCGATCAGCTTCGAGCCGATCTTGTCGCCGAGTTGGCGCATGGCCTCCGGGCTCGGTCCGACGAACGTGACCCCGATCTTCTCGCACAGCTCCGCGAACGCCGGATCCTCGGCGACGAAGCCCCAGCCGACCCACGCGGCGTCGGCGCCGGTCTCGGTCAGGGCGCGTTCGAGCGTCGCGAGGTTCAGGTAGGGCCGGGCCGATGCCGGACCGAGGTCGTACGCGATGTCCGCTTCGCGCACGAAGGTGGCCGTGCGGTCGACGTCGGTGTGGAGGGCGACGGTCTCGATCCGGCTGCCCGTCTCCGCGGCCAGCTCTCGGACCGCGTGGATCAGCCGCATGGCGGCCTCACCACGGTTGACGATGGCGACACGGTTGAACACCCGACTGACCCCTTTGGTAGACCACGATGTACGTGCCGCGAGACGACGGCTCCCGGCAGTGATCACTTTTCCGCCTCGGAGCGGACAGCGCCATGGTGCAACGGCCGAACCAACAGTCGCTCCGTTGTAGGAACCCCACAAAACTTTTTGGCTGTCGAGCCGTGGGCGTCGGATCTCCGCCCGATCGTTGGCGTGGATCCCCGGACGTCACCTTCGGGGGCTTTGCGGCTTTCTGCCGCTATGGCCGACGCCAGTGTGCCCATCGGTGTGAGTGCGGCGGGGTCCCGGCGGAGCGACACATGTGCAAGTCTGGCTACGCTCCGAACCCCCGCGTACCACCACCAGGCACCGGCACGCCGCGCGAGGCGGGCTGGCCTTCGCCCGTTCCGGAGGAACCCGTGGCGCAACCGTATCCCGCACGGCGCTGGTTGGCCGGCTTGGCCGTGGTCGGCCTCGCCGCCGTGTCCACCGGCGCTCCCGCCGCCGCCGAACCCGCCGCACAACCCGCAGCGGCGCTCAACCTCTACGCCAACAGCGCGATCGTCGCCCCCGGCGGCCCGCACAAGTGGGTGGCGCTGCACTCGCTGGCACCCCAGTCGCTCGGCACCTACACGGTGCGCGTGGACCGCAGCGAGGTCACCGCCTTCGCCGACGTCGTCGAGGGCGAGGGCCGCAGCACCTGCACCACCGCGGGGCCGGTGATCACCTGCGTGATCGACGGTGCCAACGAGCCGGACCAGGACCTGCTCACGCTGGGCGTGACCGCGCGCCCGGACGCGCAGGTCGGTCAGCGGGGCGAGCTGGCCCTGACGGTCACCGCGCCGGGGACGGGCACCGCGACCTACCGCTCCACCGTCAGCATCGGCGAAGGAGTCGACCTGGCCACCGCGTCCGACGTGGACCTGGACGGCACCCTCGGGTCCACCGTCGGACTTCCGCTCACCGTGACGAACCGGGGCGCGACGACCGCGCGGGGCCTCGTGCTCTACCTGTACGGGTTCAACGGGCTGACGCCGGCCAAACGCTACAAGAACTGCGAGTACGTCGACCTCGACCAGGACAACAGCCCCTTCGCCTGCGCGTTCGACACCGTGCTCGCACCCGGCGAGACGGTCGCGGTCGACTCCACGTTCACCGGCACCGTCGCCGCCGACACCTGGGCACCCAACCTCTACTACAACTTCGCGTACTGGTTCACGCCCGCCGACTGGGAGGAGTACCAGTCGCAGTACCGGCCCGCCGCTCCCCTCGGCCCCAGGGGCACCGACCCGGCGCTGACGCTGGTGCCGGCCACCGACACGCAGGTCCGCGCGCTCGGGCAGACCGACACCCGCTTCGTCAACAACGACACCACGATCACGCTCACCGTGGCCGGTGACCAGCGCGCCGACGTCGCGGCCGTCGGCGCAACGGTGACCGGCGCCGTGGGCGCGACCGTCCCCATGTCCGTCGGGTACGTCAACAACGGGCCGGCCCGTGCCGGAGACAGTGGACAGCAGGGGCTCGCGGTACCGACCACGGTGACCCTGCCGGCCGGCGTCACCGCGGTCACCGTGTCGACGGACTGTGTCGACCCGACGGACGACGAGTGGCGTCCGGGCAAGCCCGGCGCGCGGGTCTACGAGTGTTCCGCCCCGGGCGGCATCGCCCGTGGTGAACGGGTGGGCTTCGACTTCGGGTTGCGCATCGACCGGGCCGGCAGCCAGACCGGTTCCGTCGCGCTGCGTACCCGCTCCGGCGGCGGCCCGATCGCGGACCTGAACCCCGCCAACGACACCGCCCGAATCCTGGTCAACCCCAACGCCCCCACCACCCCCGGCGGCAACGGCAACGGCGGCGGTGGTGCCGGCGACGGCGGCTCGCTGCCGATCACCGGTGCGCCCCTCGGCCTCATCGCGGCCCTCGGTGCCCTCCTGATCACCGCCGGCCTCGGCGGCCTCCTCCTGACCCGCCGCCCCCACCCCAGGGCCTGAACCAGGCCCGCCACCTGCGTCGATCATGAAGTTGTTGCCCTGACACGCCGACACGGCGGGCGATAACTTCATGATCGACGCAGGTCTGCCGGTTGACGCAGGTCTGCCGGTCGTCGTGGGGGATGGTGTCCTAGGACGGTTTAGGGGGTGTGGGCTTGGTCGGGGCGGCGGCCTCGGGTGGAGACGAAGTGGTACGACATCACGGCGAACCCGGGGTCCCGCACGAGTCGACGGAAGGCATCGAGCTGCTGCGGTGACAGCCCCGCCGCCAGCAGGTCCGGCGCCAACTGGCGGGAGTTGGTCTCGTAGAGCGACGCGCCGGTCGACCCGCCTGCCCAGCTCTGCGAGTGGGTGACGGTGTCGACGTCGGTCAGGCCCGCGAGGGCCATCTCGGTGTGCACGTCCTGCGCCCACCCCAGGTCGGCGCCGTGGTCCTGCAACACCCCCATCATGGCGTCCATCACCTGCGCGAAAAGCTTCGCCGCGTCGTCGCTCGGCGCGTTCAGCACCCGTACCGGCGTGGTGCAGTCGAACTCCTCGACGACCAGCCAGCCGCCCGGTGCCAACGCGCGGGCGAGCGTCCGCAGGACCCGTCGACGCTCGGGCAGGTGCAGCAGCACCAGGCGTGCGTGGATCAGGTCGAACGCGTCGCCGGGCGGGGGATCGGCGCGTACGTCGTGCCGGCGTACGTCCAGGTTGCCCCGCGCCACGAGGTGGGTGGGGTCGATGTCGGTGGCCAGCACATGGCCGTTCTCGCCGACCGCGCGGGCGATCCGCCGGGCCATCGAGCCGCCGCCGGCCCCGACCTCCCAGCAGGTCGACCCGAGGCGCAGGACCGGGCGGGCCAGGCGGCGCATCGTGATCGGATCCAGGAAGGACTCCAGCGCCCGCATCTGCGGAACCGCGTCCGGTGTGCCGTTGTCGAAGGTGTACGCGCCATCACTGGTCAGGGTCGCCATCGTCTTCTGCCTCTCCAAAGGGGCGGGCTGTCGGTCCGGAGCCGGGGGACCGGGTGACTACAGGCTGTCGGTCCAGAGCCGCGGGGTCGCTCCGCTGGCCGGGGATGTCGGTGTGGCGGCGATGCCGACCATCGCCTCCAGGCGGGCGGGATCGCTGCGTGCCTCGACGGTCGGCCGGTCGTAGACCACCCGGCCGTACTCGAGCACCGCCACCCGGTCGGCGGTCTCGATCGCGTGGCGGAGTTGCTGTTCGACGAGCAGCACGGTCAACCCGCTGGCGGCGAGGTGACCGACGAGGTCGCGGACCCGCGCGGCCAGGTCGGGTGCGAGCCCCTCACAGGGTTCGTCGAGCAGCAGCACCCGTGGCTGGCCGAGCAGCGCGCGGGCGATGGCCAGCATCTGCTGCTCGCCGCCGGAGAGTTCGCAGCCACGGTGTCGCAGGCGTACCGCCAGGCGCGGCAGGAGTTCGAGGATCCGGGCCACCGTCCAGCCCTCACCGCCGGGTGTCGCGGCCCGCCACGGGGCGGCCGCCAGGACGAGGTGCTCGGCCACCGTCAACCGGGAGAAGACCCGCCGGCCCTGCGGGACGAGGCCGACGCCGGACTGCGCGACCCGGTGGGGTTGCCGTCCGGCCACGTGGACACCCCCGATCTCGATGCGCCCGCTGGGGGCGCGCACCAGCCCGGCGATGGTGTGCACGAGGGTGCTCTTGCCGGCGCCGTTGCGGCCCACCACGGCCTGGACGGTGCCCGGCGGTACCCGCAGGTCGACGTCGTGCAGCACGATCCCCCCGGCGTAGCCGGCGCAGAGCCGCTCCACGTAGAGCATCAGGACACCCCGTCGGCGTAGGCCTGCCGCACCAGCGGCGAGGTACGGATCTCGTCCGGTGTGCCGACGGCCAGGGTGCGGCCGTCGCGCAGCACGGTGACGGTGTCGCAGAGGGCGTACACCAGGTCCAGGTGGTGCTCGACCAGCAGCACGGCGACCTGCCGGGGCAGTGCCACCAGCAGCTCGGCGAGCCGGTGGACCTCGGTGGCGGACAGCCCGGCCGCCGGTTCGTCGAGCAGGAGCAGGCGGGGACGGCCGGCGAGGGCCATCGCGATCTCCAACTGTCGCCGCTGCCCGTGCGCGAGCTGACCGGCGGGCACCGTCGCGAGGTCGGACAGTCCCATCTGGTCGAGCAGCGCGGTGGCTCGCCGCCGGGCGGCGTCCCGGGTTCCACCGGGCCACCACCGCCGCCGCCGGATCGTCCGGGGCAGCGCCGCGACCTCGATGTTCTCGCTGGCGGTGAGGGTCGCGAAGACGGCGGGCCGCTGGTGTATCCGGTTGATGCCGCGCCGGGCCCGCGCCGCCGGTCCGAGCCGGCTGACGTCCCGTCCGGCGAAGCGCACCGTGCCGTGCCGGGGACGTGTCGTCGCGCCGAGCACGTTGAGCAGGGTGGTCTTGCCGGCCCCGTTGGGCCCGATGAGGGCGTGCCGTTGGCCGTCGTGCACACACAGGTCGACGTCGGTGAGCGCGGCGAGCGAGCCGTACCGCACGGTGACCTTCTCGGCGCTGAGCAGGCAGGTCATACGCGCAGCTCCGGGGTGCGGGTGGGTGCCGGGACCGGGCGGTCCGGAGTGGGGACGGGTTGCCGGGGCCCGCCGCGCGGGCGGCGGGCCCGCGCGACGCCGGTGGGCAGCAGGTAGACCGTCGCCACGAACAGCGCGCCCAGCACCAGCGGGGCGTGACCGGGCAGCACCCCGAACAGCCAGTCCCGTACGGCGATGACGAGGACCGCGCCCACCAGCGCGCCGCCGACCGACGCGGTGCCGCCGATGACGACGCCGAGCAGGAGCAGTGCGGACGTGTCGAAGCCGAAGTCGGCGGGGGATATGTACTGCTGGGCGACGACGAGCAGCGAACCGGCCGCACCGGCGATCGCCCCGGCGGCGACGTGCGCGCCGGACAGGTACAGCGGCACGCGGTGCCCGCTGGCCCGTAGCCGCGCCTCGTCGTCCCGCCCGGCGCGCAGCAGCAGACCGCCCCGGGACCGCACCAGCAGCAGGACCGCGCCGACCAGCACCGCCACGACGACGAGCGTGTAGACGTACCGGGCCCGGTCGGAGGCCAGGACCGCCATTCCCCACAGTGGACGGACCGGCGTGATCCCGGCCAGTCCGTCCGTGCCGCCGGTCACCGACCGCCAGCGTCCGAGGACGGTCACCACGAGTTCCCCGATCGCCAGGGTGATCATCAGGACGATGACGCCCCGGGCCGGCACGACCAGCGGCAACGTCACGGCGGCGAGCGTCGCCCCGGCCAGCGCCGCCACCGCGACCTGCACCACGCCGACGTCGGAGACCTGGCTACCGAGCACCGCGCTGGCGTACGCGCCGGCGGCGTAGGGTGCCGTCTGGCCCAGCGTGGGCATGCCCGCGACACCGGTGAGCAGCGCCACGCTCACCCCGACCAGACCCAGCGCGAGGGTCCGGGCGAGGATCGCCGCGGTGTAGTCGTCGACCACCCACGGGGCCACGACCAGGCCGGCGAGAACGAGCGTCGCGACGGCGGCCCGCAGCCGGCGGATCACCTCGTCCCTCACGCCGCCGCCCACCGCAGGGCCAGGCCCCGCGCCCGCACGGCGAGCACGGCGGCCATGGCGGCGAACAGCAGGAACGGGGCGGCGGACGGCAGCAGCGCCACGCCCAGGGTCTGGATCTCGCCGACCGCCAGCGCCGCGAGCAGGGTGCCCACCATGGACCCGAGGCCGCCGAGGACGACCACGACCAGCGACAACAGCAGCACCGTGTCGGCGGTGTCCGCGCCGGGTCCGATGATGGGCGCGCCGAGGACCCCGGCCGCGCCGGCCAGCGCGCCGCCGGCGGCGAGCACGCCGACCTTGATCCGTGCCGGGCTCACACCCAGGCAGGCGACCATCTCCGGATCGTCCACGGCCGCGCGGACCAGCATCCCGGCCCGGGTCCGTCGCACCGCCAGGTAGAGACCGGCGGCGAGGGCCGCCGCCACCGCGATGAAGACCAGCCGGTACGCGCCATAGCGGTGTCCGGCGACCGCCACCGACCCGTCGAGGGCGGCCGGAACCCGCACCTGCGGATCGTCGGGGCCGAAACCGACGACGAGGAGGCTGCCGCCGGCCAGCGCCACCCCGAAGGTCAGCAGCGCCTGGGTGAGGTGGTTGCCGCTGGCGACCGGCGTGAGCAGCCCGGCGAGCACCACCCCCGCCGCGGCGGCGGCCAGCACACCGACCCCGAGCGCCAGGGCGAGGCTCGCCCAGCCGCCGTCGAGCAGCGCTGCGGCGGTGTACCCGCCGATGGCGTAGAGCATGCCGTGTGCCAGGTTGAGGATGTTGGCGACGCCGAAGCAGAAGACCAGGCCCGACGCGGCGACGAAGACGAGCAGCCCGTAGGCGACACCGTCCAGCGCCGGGATGACGTACGGGTCGATCTGGTTCGTGCCGGCCGCCACCGTGTTCACCGGCCGACGGTCGCGAGGTCACCCACGACGGTGTTGGACAGCGCCCGACCGTCCTGGCGGACCTGGCGCAGGTACCACTTCTGCACGGGCGAGTGGGTGACAGTGGAGAACTGCCACGCGCCGCGGGGGCTGGCGATCTGCCCGAGCTTGCCGATCTGCGCGTTGATGGCCTCCGGCGTCGGGTCGCTCCCGGCCGCGCCGACGGCACGGTCGAGCACCGCCGCCGCGTCGTACGACGCCAGGGCGTACGTCGTCGGCGAGCCGTCGTGCTTGGCCTTCCACGCCGCGACGAAGTTGCGGTTCTCGGCGTTGTCGAGGTCGGGGGAGTAGTTGAGCACGGAGTAGATGTCCCGGGCCGCCTCGCCCTGGGCGTTGAGCACGCCGCCCTCGGTGAGGAACCCGGCCGCGTACAGCGGGATGTCCTTGATCTCGGACTGCGCGTACTGCTTGACGAAGTCGACGGCCGCGCTGCCGGCGTAGAAGGTGTAGACCGCCTGCGCGCCGGAGGCCTTGATCCGGGCGAAGTACGGCGTGAAGTTGGTGGTGGCCGGGAACGGGGTGAAGGTGGTCTTGCCGTCGGGATTGGCGAGCGTGCCGCCGGCCTTGGCGAACGCCTCGGTGAAGCCGCGCAGTTCGTCCCAGCCACCCTGGTAGTCCGGGCCGATGGCGTACACCGAGCCCTTGACGTTGTCCTTGACGTGCTGGGCGATCGCGGCGCCCGGCTCGTCGGAGAGGTACGAGGTGTGCCACACCCGTTCGACGTCCTTGATCTCCGGCCGGCCGTTGGAGCCGACGAGCGGGACCTTGGTCTCCTGGAGCAGCGGGTAGACGCCGGCGACCGAGCCGCCGCCGACGATGCCGGTGAGCGCGGCGACGCGGTCCTGCTTGAGGAGCTTGGTGGCCGCCGGTACGGCGGTCGCCGCGCCGTTGCCCTCGTCGGCGACGACGAGGTCGACCTGCCGGCCGCCGAGCTTGCCGTCGTGGGTGTCCAGGTACAGCTCGAAGCCGTCGCGGATCTCCTTGCCGACGGACTGGTACGTCCCGGACAGCGACGCGAGGAGTCCGATCTTGATGGACCCGCCGCCGGTCGTGGCCGGTTCGTCGTCTGCGCAGGCCGTGCTCACGGTGAGCACGAGCGCGAGCAGCGTGGCGCCGATGGCACGGCTGCGCGCAGGGGTGGTGAGGGACATGTCGTCTCCAGGGGAAGAGGAGGAGGGGTCGGGTGGGTGGGGTCAGCGGCTGCGGGCGAGCGCCGCTCGGGCCGCGGGGGTCAGCGCGTCGCCGATCCGGTTGGCCAGTTCCGTCATCTCGTAGGAGACCTTGCCGACGTCGCATTCGGGTGCGGCGAGCACGAGCAGGGACGCACCGTCGTTGAACGCCATCGAGAACATGAATCCACCTTCGAGCTGGGTGACGTTGGAGATCACCGCCCCGGCGTCGAAGAAGGCCGCCGCGCCCCGCAGCAGGCTGACCAGGCCGCTGCCCGTCGCGGCTAGCTGGTCCGCCCGGTCCGGCGGCAGGTCGCGGGTGGAGGCCACCATCAGGCCGTCACTGGAGATGGCGATCGCATGGCTGACCTCGGTCGCGCGCTCGGCGAAGCTGTCCAGCAGCCAGCCGAGGTCCTGGTGGTCGGTCACGTGCTCTCCCTGTCGGTCACGAGTTGCCGAGGTTGATCGGGGTACGTCGGCGGGCCGCCACTCCCCGCGCGTACGCGGCCATCGCGGTGGCGACCTGGGCCGGGTCGCGGTATTCGGAGCGCTGCTGCTGGGTGGGCACGGTGACCCCGCCGGGCACCAGATACTGCTGGGGTTGCCGTTTGGGCAGGCCGGAGGTCGTGGTCACGGCCACGTCGGGCGTCTGCGCCTGGGCGGCGGTACGCCAGGCGTCGTCGGCGGGGCTGGACCACTGGCGGCCGTTCGGGGCGTCCACGACGTCGGTGTGGAACCAGTGGTTGACCTGTTCGAAGATGAGCAGCTCCTCGGTCGGCGCGTCACTGGGGTCCACGCGGGGCGTCGGGCGGAACACGGGCGCCGCCGGCAGCGTCCGCGCGGCCGGGGCGTGCCCGGCGGTCGGTTCCGAACCCGGCCGGTACGGGGGCGGGGCCGTGGACGTGCGGGCGGCCCGTCGGGACAGCCGGCCGGGGGCGAGCAGGTACTCCTCCGGTGGCAACGACCGGATCATCGCCGCGGGCAGCGTCGCCTCGGCGAGGGTGCCGCGTCGGGGACCACGACGCAGTTGGACGCTGGCGCCGAGGCGGGCGGCGAGCTGACCCACGACGACCAGGCCCATGGCCCGGACGGCGGCGACGTCGATGGCGGGTGGTCGGGCCAGCAGCTCGTTGAGTTGCTGCAACCGCTGCGGGGGCAGGCCCACGCCCTCGTCGCTGATCTGGATGATGACGCGGTCGCCGAGACTGCGGCCGCTCACCCAGGTCTCGCTGCCCGGTGGCGAGTACGCCGTCGCGTTGTCCATGAGTTCGGCGAGCAGGTGCACGACCTCGTCGACGGACTTGGCGGCCACCGCGACGTCGCCGTCGACCATACCGAGCCGGATGCGCGCGTAGTGCTCGATCTGGGACTGGGCCGCCTGGAGCACCTGTTGCAGGGGTACGTCGTGCTGGCGTACCCGGCCGACGCCCACGCCGCCGAGCACGAGGAGGCTGGCGTTGATCCGGCCCATCCGTGTGGCCAGGTTGTCGAGGGCGTAGAGCTGGTGCAGGCGGTCCGGGTCGGTCTCGTCCCGTTCGACCCGGTCGACCTGGGCCAGGACGGCGTCGACGAGCCGCTGTTCGCGACGGCTCAGGTGGATGAAGATGTCGGCGGTGTTGGCGCGCATGACGGCCTGCTCGGCGGCGGTCCGCACGGCGGCCTGGTGTACGGCGCTGAACGCCTGACCGAGTTCGCCGATCTCGTCGTCGCTGGACGGTTCGAGGGCGGCTGTGGACTGTTCGCGGGCCAGCTCGTCGGGGTCGACGCTGGAGCTGTCGGGGCGTTGCAGCCGGGCCACCACGGCGGGGAGCTGTTCGAACGCGACGGCGTTGGCCGCGTCGCGCAGGCGTCGCAGCCGGCGGGTGATCTGCCGGGCGACGGCCCAGGTGACCAGGGCGGTCAACAGCAGCGCCAGCAGCACGCCGACGCCTTCGGCCACGGCCCTGCGGCGCTGGTCGGCGTAGGCGGCCCGCACGTCGTCGAGCACCGCCACGTCGACGCGCCCCCGCAGGTCGGCCAGGCGGGCGGAGCGCTGCTGTGTCGTGGTGACCCAGTCGGTGGTCTGCAGGCGCAGCGGCGTTCCCGGTTGGGCGCGGCTGACCTCGTCCTGCATCCGTTGCAGCGCGAGCGCCTCCTTGCCGGTGCCGGCCTGCTCCCACCAGAGGCCCCACTCGCTCGGGGCGAGGGCCAGGAACGACAGGCTGGACTCGGTGTAGCTGGTGCGGGCCGCGGTGATGTCCTGCTGGGTGGCGGGGGTCAGCTCGCCGGCCGCCGCGGCCCGCAGGACGGCCACCTGCTGCTGGCCGATGGCCTCGGCGGTCTTCGACAGCGCGGCCGAGGCCCGGATGCCGTCGGCGAGGCGGGCGTTGACGACGCCGTGCGAGACGTTCTCCCGGAAGGTGATCAGGTCGGCGATGGCGATGCGGTAGCTGAACGTCATCGCGGAAACCGAGGCGTGTTCGGCCGTGCGGACCTGGGTGCGCAGCGGCGCCAGGCCGTCCAGCGCGGCGTCGACGCGGCGCAGGAGCGTGGCGTTGGCGTCGGTGGGCACCCGGTCACGCTGCCGGCGGTAGCGCGCGACGGCGGCGTCGGTGGCGGTCATCTCCGCGCCGAAGGCGTCCTGCTGCTCGGGCGCGGCGTGGGTGAGCAGGTCGGCGGCCGCGACCCGTTCGCGTTGCAGCCGGTACGCCAGGTCGCCGGCCTCCGCGCCGAGGCGTGCCAGCACCTCCAGGTCGCTGGCCCGGGTCGTCTGGCGCGCGCTCTCGGTCAGCGCGAGGCCGGCGAAGCCGATCACGGCCACCAGTGGCGCCGCCACGATGAGGCGCATCCGCCCGGCGATCTTCCAGCCGCGCTGACGGGTCGGGTAGGGTCGGGCCGCGTGGGACCTCGTGCTCGACGCCAAGATTGACTCCCGCGACTCGTCGATGACGGTCTATACGCACCTTGCCGAATGCAAGTCCCATTCGGCCGGAACCCGCGCTCGGAGGCCAGACCTCGCGGTGGTACAAACTGGCCGTACCAGCATCTGTACCCAGAGTCAGCGACCGGTGGCGCCCCGCGTCCGGTGCCGGGTGGACGCGCTCAGCGCTGGTCGTCGAGGTGCTCGGCGCCGCGACGGGGGTCGTGACGCGAGTTGGTGTCGTCCAGGTCGGGTTGGCTGCTGAGCACCTGGCCGATCAGCTCGCGCAGCTCGTCGATGGCGTCCACCACGGCGCCCGGGTCGCGCGCGTCGCGCCGACCGCGCTGGCGCGGCACCGGTGGATCGAGGCGCGCCCGGTCCGACGAGCGTGGCCCCCGTCGTCCGTCGGCCGCCAACTGTTCGGCCGCGACCAGTGGCCACAGCGAGGCCAGTCGGCCGCCGGTTTCGAGCACGTCGTCGCAGCGGACCGCGAACTCGTGGCTGCCGAAGCGGCGGCCCGACTCCACCGCCGCGACGGTCTCCCGGCTGAACCGCACCAGGTCTGCCAGGGCGCGCTGGGTCAGTCCCCGTTGGACCCGGCAGGTGCGCAGTTCCCATCGGAACTGTTGGCTGGGCGCGGAGCGAGCAGCGCTCGACGGGGGCGTGTGCTCCATGCGCTCACCTTCGTGGCACCCGCGAAATCAGCAGCGGGTAGCAGATCGAGTCTGGCCGATGGGCTGAACATTCATAGGGGGCAATTCTTAACCCTCGGGACGATGGGTGTGAAGACGTACGCCGCGATGAATCGCCACGGAAAGGGCGCGGGTCCTGCGCATGGGTGTCGGGCGCGTCCTGCCGATCGGACCCGGCCGCCTCGGCTCGGCCCGCACGTCAGCGCCGCCGGACTTGCGCACGATCAGGCTGCCTGAGCCTCGGCGGGGGCCGGTTGGCTCACCTGCGGCGCGTCGGCGGGCGTCCGGACGTCGATCGTCGCGAGGAGACTGTCGTGCGCCCGGAACGAGACATTGGGCTTGAACGAACGGCGGTGTTCGGGTGCCAATTGGAGGCCGGGAATGGCCTCGGCCAGTTGTGTCAGAGCGATGCCGGCCTCCAGTCGCGCCAATGCCGCCCCGATGCAGAAATGCGGCCCGTGACCGAATGACAGATGGTCGGCGGCGTCGATGCGGTGCTCGTCGAACCGGTCCGGGTGGGCGAAAACCGACGGGTCCCGGTTGGCCGCCCCGATCATCAGCAGGCAGCGTGCGCCCGCCGGGATGGTGACCTCGCCCAGGGTGACGTCCCGACGGGTCACCCGCAGCCAGCCGTCGATGGCGGGCGCGAACCGCAGCGTCTCGGCCACGAAGCCGGGCACGGACCGCGGGTCGGCGACGAGCGCCTGCCACCGGTGCGGGCTGGACAGGGCCGCGTCGAGGGCGTGGGCTAGCAGCCCGGCGGTCGTCTCGTGCCCGGCCACCAGGAGGTTGAAGGCGAGGCTCGCCACCTCCGGCACGGTCAGCACGTCGTCGTCATCGTCCCGGTAGGTCAGCGCCCGGCTCACGAAGTCGGTACCGTCGACTCCACTGTCGAGCCGCTGCCGCACCAGGTCCTGGCAGTAGCGCCAGAACTCCAGCAGGCCGCGGGCCAGACGTACCTGCTCGTCCGGGTCCGGTTGCCCCCAGATGAGGGCCACCTGGCCGTCCGCCCACCGGCGGATGCGGTCGACGTCGGCGTCGGGCACCCCGAGGATGTCGAGGATGACCAGCAGCGGAAGCTCGGTGGTGAACCCGCTGACGAGATCAACCCGCTCACCCCGCTGGGCGACGAGCCGGGACACCAGCTCGTCGACGCGCCGGCGGACGATCCGGCCGTACTCGGCCTCGGCCCGATCCGCGGTGTTGGCGAAGGTCGCGCGCAGGGCGCGGCGGGTGCGGAGGTGCACCGGTGGGTCGGCGGCGGCCGTGGTCGGGGGCGCGTCGATCTGCATGATGACGCTCATCGCCTCCGGGCAGACCGCGTAGACCGGCGCGAGGGTGAGGGCGTTGCCGAACGTCGCCGCGTCGGCCAGGGCGCGCCGCACGTCCGCGTGCCGGCTGATTAACCACAGGCCCAGATCCTCGGCGTAGAGCGCCCGGTCGGGATCGTCGAGAATGCGCCGCCAGGCGCTCGCCGGATCACTGAGGTAGGCCCCGGAGTATGGACTCAATTGCATCGAACGCCTCCTGACACACCGCGCGTAATCAGCGGCGCTCGCATTTTGTCGGTCACTGATGGTGGGTCGACAATGTCGGCATCCGCCGCGTGCTCTTCACGGTGCGCCGACCTGATGCGCAAGTCAAGATTGGTGCTCATCTATCTAAGAACCGCGACAATTGTGTATTGCAGAACGGTGTCGTCCCTGGCTGGTTGCACCTTGCAGCCCGAGGCTTGCGGGTCCGTGCCCTCCGAGCAAGGCCGCATCCCCGCAGTCCACCGTGGGTGGGATTGGCCGATTTCGCAATCCTCATTCCCGGGAAACGAATCCGTCGGATGCAGGTGACGCCGACCCTCGATGCGCTGGGGTACGCCGGTGGGGGAGGCGTTCAGCCGTCGGCGCGTTGGCCCGTCGGCGCAATCAGGTGGGCGAGCCAACCTCCCAGGCGCGCCAGCGCGCCCGTCGAGTCGAGCAACGACAGGCCGCCGCCCAGCAGCGCCACGCCCGCCGTGGTGGCGATCGTCCCGGCCGGATGTCGCCAGCCGCGCACCCGGTCGCCAGTTCGGGCGAGCGCCCGCCGCCGGTCGAGGTGCGACCGGCGGCGGGCGCGTCCGGGTGGATCAGGAGTACGGGAGGCGCAGCACCGACTGGTTGCCGATGCCCAGGGTGGTGGGGTTGTTGCCGATGGCCGACCAGACCTCGACCCGGACCGTGCCGTTGCTCAACGTGCCCAACGTGCCGGTGGCCGAGGCCAGGCCGGCGCTCTGGGTGTAGTGCTCGTAGCCGGTGACCGGGTCGGTGGCGAAGTAGCGCCAGGTCTCCGTCCGGTCCCAACTGCCGTTGCCGGTCAGGTCGTAGGAGACCCGTACCTGCGTGCCGTTGCCGACCGCCGTGCCGGCGTCCAGGAACAGGTCGAACGCGGTCTGCGCCCCGGAGTACGTGAGGTTCAGGCCGGTCGCGGTGAAGACCTGGGCGTTCGTCGGCGTACCGTCGTGGTTTCCGTTGGCGGCCGCGACCGTAGCCGTGGTCGCGCTGCCGGCGTTGCCCAACCCTCCACCGGCGAGCAGGTACCGCGTCGGCGAGCCCGAGCTGGGCGGCGGCGTGGTCGGCGGTGCCGTGGTCGGCGGCGCCGTCGTGGGCGGCGCCGTGGTCGGCGGTGCCGTCGTGGGTGGTGCGGTGGTCGGCGTGCTCGTCGGCGGTACGCCGCCGGAGGCGTTGCCACCGCTCCAGGTGTACGCACCGGTGGTGGCCGTCCGCCCGGCCCCCACGGTGAGCCGCGTGCCGTTGGAGAACGTGACGGTGATCGGGCTCGCGGTCGGGTTCGACGCCACGTAGGTGCGCGCGCCGTTGCGGGAGAAGACCGCGCTGAGTGGGTGGTTGGCGCTGACCGACGTGTCGACGGTGCCCAGCGCCGCGAGGTTACGGATCCAGTGGAAGGTGTGCGCCCGGCTCTCGCCCTCCTCCGGGGTGTAGCCGGGGTTGGCGCGCAGGTTGGCCAGGGCCGCGTCGGGGTCGCCGAGGGCCTGGAACTGCCACAGGATGTCCTGCCACACCGTCGGTGGTCCACCGTTGTTACGGACCAGCTCGGCGTAGTTGGTGCGCACGTACGCCGGGTTGGCGCCCAGGTAGAGGTGCCCGCCGGTGACCGGCAGCAGGTTGATGCCCTGGATCATCTCCGGCTCGCCGCTGAACCAGGTGGCGTACGCCCCACCGTCGCCCCAGACCATGCCGACCGTGGAGTGCCCGAAGGCGGCGGGGAAGTTCTGGTCGCTGACGTCGAACCAGTACTCCTGGATGGCCGCGGCCTGCGTGGTGTAGAGGAAGATGCCGGCGTCGCGGACGGCGCTGTCGCCGGTGACCTGCCCCCACTGGATCAGGGCGTTGGCGAAGTTCATCCCCTCGGAGGACGACTCCTGGTTGTTGCCGGAGCCGAACGACCCGTGCCCGGACGCCCAGTCGTGCCCGGCGTAGATGTCGAAGTCGCGCAGGTACGGGAAGCGGGTGTCGTCGCGCCGGTAGTTGTTGGCGTCGCGGATCAGCAGGTCCACCATGCCGCCGTAGCGGCTGCTGGCGGCCCACGACGGGTCGAACTTGGCCAGCGTCGCCGCGGCGGCGATGTAGTAGCCGTAGTGGAAGTGGTGGTCGTTGAGCTCCTGGTCGGAGCCGTACGACGCCGGATAGCCGATTAGGGTGCCCCAGTTGGCGTCGTAGTAGAAGACCTTGCTGGTCTTGCCGCTGGAGGCGGTGAACCAGTCGGTGAGGGTGCTGCGGATCGCGTTCAGCGCGCTGTCGCGGGTGGTGGTGTCGTTGACCAGGTCGGCGATCTCGGCGATCCGGGCGGCCCGGCCGAGCCCCTTGCCGGTCCAGTACGTGTCGTTGCCGCGCTGGTCCATCGGGTTGCCCCGGACGGCGGTCAGCTGACCGGTCAGCGTGGCCAGGTCCGCGCCACTGCCGTCACCGACGGCCGGCAGCTCCGGCAGGACGCCCTGGAACGTCATGGCGGTCCGGAACTGACTGATCCCGGTGAGGACCTTCATCCTGCCCCGCGCCGACGGGTAGGTCGGCGTGATCGGGGTCGAGCCGGACAGCGACTTCCACTGGTGCGGGTAGAGGCTGACCACGGTCTGCGCGGCGCTGCCCTCACGGGCGGTGGTGGTGAAGGCGTACGTCGTGCTCAGGCCGTTGGTCGACGGGTCGTAGGCGTAGGAGACGCGGGTGCCGGTGACGTGGGCGTGCGCGTACCGGCCGTAGGTCGCGGCCAGGTCGGCGCGCTCGCTGGCGCTCGCCGTCGGCGGCAGCAGTGCCACCGAGAAGTAGCCGCGACCGGCCAGGGTGGAGGAGATGCGGCCACCGCTGACGGTCCAGCTCGCGCCGCTCGGGGCGTACGCCACGTAGTCGTGGCCGTTGACCCGGAAGCCGATGGTGGCGCCGCTGTTGGACCACACCTCGGAGGTGCCGGACGTGCCGATCACCGCGTCGCCGCCGGTGGCCTGGAAGTACGCGAACGGCAGGCCGTGGCCGATGGTGGCGCGCAGGGTGCGGGCGCCGTCGCTCCAGTACGGGCTGACCGTCCAGTCGGTCCAGCCGTCCACCTTGACCTGGGAGGCGGCGAGCCCAGCCACGCCGACGCGGATGTCCTGCACGTACGGGTAGTGGTATTCGCCGACGCCGGTCGCGGTGCCGCTGATGGCCGGCGTGGAGTTGGCGGAGAAGCCGAGACCGTCGGTGAACGTGTCGTAGGAGGTCGGGTGGGCGTGCAGGGGCTCACTGAAGGAGCAGTCGGTACGCTTCCACAGCAGCGAGGACCACCAGTCGTTGGTGGGCACCGCGCCGGCGGGCGCGTTGGCGGTGGCGAACTGCCGGGGGTTGCTGGACATCTGGCCGCAGCCGGTGGGAAGCGCGCCGACCGGGGTGGTGGTGTAGCTGCCGGCGCCGACGGGTGCGGCCTCGGCGGCGCGGGTGACGGGAATCGTGAGGCCGCCGACGACCAGGGCCAGGACGGTGGCGGCTGCCAGCGCCCATCGGCGGTGGGGGACGGGAGGTTTCATGGTGCCTCCATCGCGGGTCCGGGCGCGGATCGTGCCGCCCCGGCGCCGTGCGTCTGAATTGTGGAAAAGGTCGATCGAGAGAGCGCTCTCTCACGCGGCACGGTAATCGACCGTCCAGATCCCCGTCAATGTGTCCGTCCGGTTGCGTGCTGATGTCGCGAACTGATCGCGGTGACTAGCCCTCCGTCACGGCGACCCCGTCCAGGTCGGCGTGCAGCGCCTCCGGCGCGCGCATCCGCCAGGCATCGGTCACGAGCTCGGCGAGCCGGTCGACGTCGACCGCCGCCAGACGCAGCAGCACCAGCGGCAGGCCGTCGTACCCGGGCGTGGTGAAGAAGACGTCGGGTTCGCCGAGAAGCAGGGCCTGCTTCTCGGCCTCGTCCCCGACGAACAGCACCGCGATGTCGCGGCGGATCACGCGGGGCCTGCCCGGCCTGCGCTCCGGATAGGACCAGGCGAAACCCTTGTCGGCCACCCGGAAGTCGAAGCCCTCGCTGTCGATCTCGACCGTGTGGGGCAGGGCCAGAGCCAGGCGGCGGACGTCGTCGGCGTCAGCCACCGAGACCCCGCACCGCGCGCGCCATCCGCATGCGCCGAGACTACGCACCGGGACCGACAGGCGTCAGCCGGCCGCCGTTGCCAGGTCGACGGCCGTGGCCCCGACGATGGCCCGGTCGCCCTCGCGCTGGACGTAGCCGATCACCGTCGCCTGGGCGGGGTCGAGATCCGGCGGCGGTACCACCTCCACCTGTCCCCGCTCGCCGTCCAGGGGACCGCACCGACGACGCCTGGTCAGCGGGGCCGCAAGGGTGGATGGGTGCGTGCAGGGTCAGGAGGCCCCTCTCTACCACGAATCCGCCGTTTCACCCGGCAGTGCCACTTACGGGTAATACCCCTCTAAGCGGCCTCATCCTCCGTTAGCTTGCCAATGAGAGGAAACCTCGTATTCGTTACAAGATGCGGCTAAGGAGTCAGTGATGAAGCGCAGCGTAGCGCTAGCGGCGGCCCTCCTGATGGGTCTGACCAGCGTCGGCACGCTCCCCGGGCCTGCGTGGGCCGATGGCGGGGGTCCGGAGGGCAGCCACGAGGACCGCGGGGGAGGGGGACACCACGGCAGCGAGGGCGCGGTCTTCGTACAGACCAACAAGGCCGAGGGCAACACCATCAAGGTGTACGACCGCGACGAGGACGGCCGCCTCAGCAAGGCGGGCGAGTACGAGACCGGCGGCCTGGGCGGCTTCACGATCGGCGCGCCGGTCGACGCGCTGGCGTCGCAGGGGTCCTTGACCTACCACCGCGGGCTGCTGTTCGCCGTGAACGCCGGCAGCAACACCGTGACCGTCTTCCGCGTCGACGGCACCCGGCTGCACAAGGAGCAGGTGATCTGGTCCGGGGGTCTGCTCCCGGTCAGCGTCACCGCCCGCGGCAACCTCGTCTACGTGCTGAACGCCGGTGGTGAGGGCTCGGTGCAGGGCTTCGAGCTGCACAAGGGGCGGCTGTCGCCGATCCACGACTCGAACCGGTCGCTCGGCCTGCACAACGGCAACCCGCCGGCGTTCATGACCGCCCCCGCGCAGATCACGATCGACCCGGAGCGTGAGTTCGTGCTGGTGTCGACCAAGGCGGCGAACGTCATGTTCAGCTACGAGATCGGTCGCCACGGCGAACTCGCCCGCCACCCGGTCGTCAGCGACGCCGGGTCCGTGCCCTTCGGCTTTACCTTCGACACCGAGGACTCGGTGCTGGTCACCGAATCCGGCAGCAACGAGGTCAGCCGCTTCGACCTCGACGACGACGGCGCCCTCGACCAGGTCGGGCCGTCCGTGGGGAACGGACAGCAGGCGACCTGCTGGATCCAGCAGGTCGGCGACTACTTCTACGTCGCGAACGCCGGCAGCTCGACGATCAGCGCCTACCGGGTGGACGACGACGGCAAGCTGCAACTCGTCCACGCCGTCGCCGCCGAGACCGGCGGCGGGTCGATCGACATGACCACCAGCGACGGCTTCCTGTACGTCCAGAACGCCGCCGCCGGCAACGTGCAGGGCTACGAGGTGGACGACGACGGCTCCCTGCGCCTCGTCACCACCGTCGAGGGCCTGCCGAAGTTCACCGACGGCATCGGCATGGAGGGCATCGCCGCCTCCTGACGGGTCGTCCTGCCGCTGGTCCCGGTCCCCTGTGACCGGGACCAGCGTCTGTCCGCCGGTGGCCCGATCATGACAACTGCATGACAAATCGGCCGGGACGCCGACCGGTGGTTTCGGCGGTGCCCGGCTCGGGGCACGAGAACGTCGCTGACGACAACACCTTCGGAAGGGACGGCCCCCGTGGAAATCCAGGGCTTCTTCACCGCGATCATCATCGGCCTGGTCATTGGCGCTCTCGGCCGGCTCGTGGTGCCCGGCAAGCAGAACATCTCGATCGTGCTCACCCTCGCGATCGGCGTGCTCGCCGCGATCCTCGGCACGCTCGTCGCCGGTGGACTCGGCGTCGACGAGACCGCCGGCATCGACTGGATCGAGCTGCTCCTGCAGGTCGTGTTCGCCGCGATCGGTGTGGCCGGCGCCGCCGCCGTGTTGGGCCGTCGGCGCTCCTGACATCCCGCGCTCCCGGGGGCCCGCCGGCCCCCACGCGCCCGTGGCGACGACTGGTCGCCACGGGCGCTGTGCTTGGATGATCCGGTGCAGTTCACCGTGACAGACGCGCCGACGCGGGAGCGGTTCGAGGCGCGCGACGAGACGGGCGCGGTCGCCGGGATCGTGACCTACCAGCTGACCGGCGGCATCATCGCCTACACCCACACCGAGGTCGATCCGGCGTACGAGGGCCGGGGTGTCGGGTCGACCCTGGCCCGCGCGGTCATGGACGACGCGCGGGCCAAGGGGCGCACCGTGGTGCCGATCTGCCCCTTCCTCGCCGAGTGGCTGGTCAAGCACCCGGAGTACGAGGAGATCGTGGTGCGGTCCACCCGGAAGGTGAAGTAGCGACGGCTCGGTGCCACGCGGCGACGCCGACCCGGTGCAGGATGTCGACCATCTCACTCTCCCTGGTTGTCGGTGCGGTGACGTTCGATCGTCTCGGCGATCCGCTTGATCCGGCGGAGTCGCGCGTCCCAGGTCGCGCCGACGGCGGTCAGCTGGGCGACCGCGCGCGCGAGCTGCGCCTCGTCGACCTGGTAGTGGCGCTCGCGGCCAGCCGGCGCGGAGGTGATCAGGCCGACCCGGTCCAGGACTGCCAGGTGCTTCGACACGGCCTGGCGGGTGACGGGTAGTCGCTCGCTCAGCGACGTGGCGGTGCCGGGCCCGCCGGCGAGCAGCAGGTCGATCATGCTGCGCCGGATGGGGTCGCCGATCGCCGACCACAGGGCGTCGTCGACGGCAGTGGTCATGACGTGGCGACCAGCCGGGTGACGTACGCGCCGAGGTTCGGGACGTAGTGGTTCCATCCGCTGACGTGGTCCTGGTACTGCCTCTCCAGCAGGGCCACCTCCCAGCCCATCTCGCGGAACCCGGTCTCCGTCATGCGGACGCGGGTTCCCGTCGCGATCGCGGTGAGGTCGAAGGTGACCAGCAGCGACTGTCCCGTGCGCTCGGGCTCGGTGAAGCACCACCGGAAGGAGAACCTCTTCGGCGGGTCCACGTCGACGACGGCCAGGTCGACGGTCGTTGTCGCGCCAGTCTCGGCGTCGCGCCACACCAGCTCGCCGGGAGCGCCCGGGACCGGTTCGAACCGGGCGTCGTCGGGCCACCACTCCCGCACGTGCTCGGGCTGGCTGATCACCTCGAAGACCACCTCGGGTAAGGCGTCGACGTCGATGTCGCGTTCGATGACTCCGTACTCCATGCGTACCACCCTTTCGCAACCTTTGGTTGCGTCACGGTACACCGGGCCGACGGCGAGGTGCAACCTTTTGTTGCATGTCAGCTCGGCGGATCCGGGGGCGCGACAGCGCCATCCGGATCACGTTCGGCGCCCCGAGACCGTCGCGCTGCCACACACGGCCTCGGGGACACGCCGAGTCCTGACCGCGTCAGCCGTTGAAGTCCGTCATCAGCCAGATCCGGTCGAAGGCGCGCTCGGCCAGGTCCGCATGCTTGATCATGAAGTTGACGACGATCAGCGTCTCCCCGAACGCGTCACCCACCTGCCCCTCGTCCAACCAGACGGTGGCCAGCACGGTGTGCTCGGTGGCGTCGAGGATGGGGTTGTCCGCGCCGCCGGTGCTGGCGGCGCCGTAACCGCCGAGGGAGAACTCGTAGTCGTTGTCTTCGAGGTACCACATCACCTCGCCGATCGCCTCCTCGACCTCGTCGTCCAGGCGAAGGTCGAACGGCGCCTCACGTTCGTTCTCCGGAAGGCTCCAGCCGGCACGAGCGTGCAGCGGAAGCGGATCGAAGACCGGCACCTCGGGGGTGGGGCGCTCGGTCACCGGAGTGCCGGCCGGCACATGGACGACCCGGCACCGGGTGGGCGTGAAGCGCGGCTCGACGAAGAACAGCAGCGACCCGTCGGCCGGCAGGTCGAGGTCGTGCCCGTGCGAGGGGAGCGCGGCGAGGTCGAGCGTCAACACGAGACACTGCCCGGGCGGCCACTCCTCGCCCTGCGGCAACGCCGCGAGACCGCCGAATCGACCGACCACAGGCAGGCCGTCGCCCTTCGGAACCAGTTCCGTCTGTGGTCGGGCCAGCCGCACCCAGCGCTCGATCTCGTCCGCTGGCACGCCCTCTTCCCGGGCTGCGCCCCGGAACTCCTGTCGTACATCCATGGCCGGGCATTGTGCCGGAAAGATCCGACGGACATCGGGCCACGACCGCCACGCGGGTTCGACGCCCCGCCGGGCCGCGGTTCCTCAGGCGGCGTCGGCGCGGGCGGTCAGGGCGTCCACGAGGCGGCGGGCCGAGCCAGCCAGGTTCCACCGGCCGGCCAGGTCGAGCAGCCGCTCCGGGTCGGCGGGGGCCGTGGGTAGCGCGGTGGGCAGCTCCGGCAGCGCCACGTCCAGGGCGACCCGGACCACCGTCGGCGCGACGGCCAGGTAGTCACGGGCGGCGGCCAGCTTGGTGCGCAGGCCCGGCGCGAAGGACGAGTCGGAGTCGTCAAGCGCCGCCAGGATGCCGTCGATGCTGCCGTACCGCTCGATGAGCCGCGCGGCGGTCTTCTCGCCGACGCCCGGCACACCGGGCAGCCCGTCGCTGGGGTCGCCGCGCAGGGCGGCGAAGTCGGCGTACCGGTCGGCGGGCACCCCGTAGCGGGCGCGGACCGCCGCGTCGTCGCAGTCGTCGAGCTTGGCCACGCCGCGTCCGACGTAGAGCAGCCGTACGTCCCGGGAGTCGTCGATGAGCTGGAACAGGTCCCGGTCGCCGGAGACCACCTCGACCGGACCCGGCTGGGTCACCGACAGCGTGCCGAGCACGTCGTCGGCCTCGTAGCCGTTGGCGCCGACGGCGATGATGCCGACCGCGTCGAGGACCTCCAGGATCATCGGCACCTGCGGGGAGAGCGTGTCGGGGACGACCTCGCCGCCCTGCGGGGCAACCCGGTGCGCCTTGTACGACGGCAGCAGCTCGACCCGCCACGCCGGCCGCCAGTCGTAGTCCAGAGCGCACACCATCCGGTCGGCGCCCCGGCCGCGGATGAGCGTGGCGAGCATGTCGAGGAAGCCGCGCACCGCGTTGACGGGCTGGCCGTCGTCGGTGCGCGCGGCGGACTCCGGGATGCCGAAGTAGGCCCGGAAGTAGAGGCTGGGTGCGTCGATCAGCAGGATCGGGGATCGGTGTGCCACGCCCGACAGCCTGGCACAGCCCTCCGACGGTCAGCGGTACGCCCGGCCGACCGGCGGCGTCAGCGCCGCTCGTCGTGCCGGTAGACGGTGTCGCGGCGGGCGAGGTGCTGCACGACGTAGCTGGTCACCAGCAGCAGGATCGCGACGAGCACCTCGACCCAGGCGGCGACGCCGTCGGCCACGGTCAGCCCGATCACCAGCAGGACCAGGCCGACGAGCGCGAGAACCCCGGCCCACAGTTGGCGACGACGGCGGGTCGCCACCCGGTTCGCGTCGTTCGGTGTCACATCGGCCCTCCCGGTCGGGCCACCTGTGCGGGCGTCCCGATCCCAGGCTAGGGTCCCCGCCCCGCCCCCACCGGGAAACCACCGAGCCGGCCGGCGACGCGACCCGGGTGCTCGCCGGGGACCCGACCGCCCGCGGTCAGACCCCGATGGTGACGACGGGACGCCGGCTCTCGTCCCGGTCGTGGTCGCTGAGGTCGCGGAGGTGCCGGATGGGCGAGAGCAGCAGCACCAGGGGCGCGCAGACCAGGGTCGCGGCGAAGACGACCAGGGTTGCGCGGGCACCGAACGGGCCGGCCAGCACGCCGGCGACCAGCCCGCCGACCGGGATGGCGCCCCAGGAGACGAACCGCACGGTCGCCATCACCCGGGAGAGCAGCTCGGGTGGGCTGGCGATCTGCCGGTACGTCCGGGTGGTCACGCTCAGCACGACCGTGCCGAGGGAGAAGACGACGCTGCCCGCGGCGAAGGCGACGTACGCCAGCCAGCCGTTGCCTGAGGGGATCAGGAACGCTCCGGCGACAGTGGTGAACCCGGCGGCGACCAGCGCGCGGGCGCTGCCGAGCCGCGTGGTGATACGGGTGGTGAGGGCCGCCCCGACGAGCGCGCCGACACCCTCGACGGCGAGCAGGACACCGACCAGGCCGGCCGGCGCGTGCAGGTCGCGGACCAGGTAGAGCGAGTGCAGCGCGAACTGCGCGCCGCAGACGAAGTTCATGGCCGTCGCGGCCCCATGCTCGGGCCCATGACCCGGTGGTACGCGACGTAGCGCCAGCCTTCGCGGATCAGCTCACCGACCGGCGGCCAGTGCGCGGGCGCGTCGACGCGGCGCGCGGGCAGGGTACGCAGCAGAGCCGCCGAGACGAGGTAGCTGACCGAGTCGACGAGCAGGGTGGGCACCGCGCCGAGCGCCTGCACGGCGAGGCCACCGAGCGAGGGGCCGCTGAGCAGGGTCGCGGCGTGGGTGGCCGAGGTGAGGCTGTTGCGTGACTGCAACTGCTCGCGCTCGACGATGCTGGGCAGGAAGGTCGAGTTGGCCACGTCGAACAGCACGTTGGCGAAGCTGACGACGAGCGCGGTGACCACCAGGTGGGTGACGGTGAGGTGTCCCCACCACCACGCGAGCGGGATCGACGCGACGGCGACGGCGCGGGCCAGGTCCGCGCCCACCTGCGCGCCGCGCAGCGGCAGGCGCTGCACGATGACGCCGGCGGGCAGGCCGATCACGAGCCAGGCAACGTAGCTGGCGGCGGCGATCACTCCCATCTGGAACGCGGAGGCGTCCAGGACGGTGAGCGCGGTCAGCGGCAGAGCCACCGCGCCGACCGCCGACCCGACCATGCTGGTCGTGCCGGCGGTCCACCAGCGCCAGAACACCCCGGCCCGTTCGTCGACGTGCAAGTCGTCGACCCCCGTTCGTCGTGCCGGCGTGTCCGCGGCTCCGTCGCGTTCCCGGTGCCAGTGCGTTCCATTCTGGAACGGACTATAGTCGGGTCAGGACGGATGGAGGAAGCGGGTGCGACGAGAAGATCTCGCCGACGCGGACTGCGGCATCGCGCAGGCGCTCGGCGTGCTGGGCGACTGGTGGACGTTCCTGATCGTGCGCGACGTCGCCGGCGGCACGACCCGCTTCGACGCGCTCCAGCGCGAACTGGGCGTCAGTCGGCGGGCGCTGACCGAACGCCTCGCCGCCCTGGTCGAGCAGGGCGTGCTGGAACGCCGCCCGTACTCGGCGCACCCGCCCCGGCACGACTATCTGCTCACCGCGAGGGGTGAGGGCCTGCTGCCGGTCCTGATCGCCCTGCAGGACTGGGGAACGAGGCATCTGATGGGTGACGGAGAGCTGACCGCGACCGCCGACGACGCATCGGCCGAGACGCGGCGGGTGCACCACCTCGTCGGGCGGCGGCTGCCCGAGGTCGCCCTGCCCGGGCCGGACGGTGAGCCGGTCGCCCTGGCCACGCCGGACGCGTGGAGCGTGCTCTACCTCTACCCGGGCGCGTACGCACCGGGAGTCAACGCCTATCCGCCGGGGTGGTCCGACATCCCCGGCGCGCGGGGCTGCACCCTGGAGTCGACCACCTACGCCGACCGGTATCCGAGGTTCCGGGAGGCGGGGGCGCGGGTGTACGGCATCAGCACCCAGCGGCCGGACCAGCTCGCCGACTTCAGCGCGTACGCCCGGCTGCCGTTCCCGCTGCTGTCCGACCAGGACGGTCGACTCGCCGCGGGGCTGCTGTTGCCCACCTTCCGGGCCGGCGGGGTGACCCGGTTCAAGAGACTGACGATGCTGGTCGACCCGACGTCGGTGGTGCGGGCGGTGCAGTTCCCCGTCACCGATCCGGCCGGATCGGTCGACGAGATGCTGGCTCTGGCCAGCGACCACGCGACGATCCCCGGCTGACGCGGGGGCGTCGACCGGGGATCGCGGCGTACGGGTCAGGTCAGGCCGGGAGGGTCCAGCGCTGGTTGGCGCCGGCGAAGCACTCCCAGATCTGCAGGCGGGCGCCGTCGGCCGAGGTGTTGTCGGTGACGTCGAGGCACTTGTTGGACTGCGGGTTGCGCAGCGTGCCGTTGGACTGTGCCTGCCACACCTGGGCGCCGCTGCCGTTGCAGTCGTACATCTGCACCTTGGCGCCGTTGGCGGTGGAGCCGCTCGTGATGTCGGCGCACTTGCCGAGGGCGCGCAGCGTGCCGTCGGTGGCGACGGTCCAGGTCTGCGCGGTGGTGCCGTTGCAGGTCCAGAGCTGGACTGCGGCGCCGTTGGCGGTGCTCGCGGAGGCCACGTCGACGCACTTGCCGCCGAGGCCGGTGATCCGGCCGGTGCGACCCGACGGCGGCGGGGTGGTGCCGCCCATGATGGTGTCGTACATGGCGCTCACCAGCGAGGTGGAGCCGGTGGTGTCCTGCGACAGCTCCCAGTTCATCACGCCGCCGGCGTTGGCCAGGGCCCACTGCGTCTTGCGCTTGACGGTCGGGATGCCGTTGTAGCACTGCTGCGCGCCGCCGGCCGTGGTGCAGTCCCGGTTGGCGTTGGCCGGGTCCAGGGCGACGAGCGCCGAGTACGTGTAGTAGCCGGGACGGCTGTAGAAGGGAATGCCGAGGACGGCCTTGCTGGCCGGCAGTCCGCGGTTCTTCCACAGGTTGATGCTGTTGATCGACCAGTCGTAGTTGGAGTGCGGGCTGCCGCCGTCGTACGCCATGATGTTGAACCAGTCGACCTGGTTGAACACCGCGGTCTGGATGCCGTCGAGGTAGTAGCCCTCGGAGACGACGGCCGCGGTGAGCAGCTTGCCCCGGCTGTGCATGGCGCTGCCGAGCTGGGTCATGACCTGGGTGTAGTTGTTGGCCGAGGCGCCCGGGTCCGGGTACTCCCAGTCCATGTCGACACCGTCGAGGTTGTACTGGTTGACGAGGTTGACCAGGTTGTTGACGAACGCCGTCCGGCTGCTGGAGTTGGCCGCGAGGGCCTCGAACGCCGAGTCGTTGCCGTCGTTCCAGCCGCCGACGGCGATGGAGACCTTGACGTTGTTGGCGTGCGCCTGCGAGACCAGCGAGGAGAGCTTGCTGGGGTTGTCCAGGGCGCGCAGGCTGCCGTCGTTGTTGGGCAGCACGAAGGCGTAGTTGATGTGGGTGAGCTTGTTGTACTGGATCGTGTTGACGTTCCCAGCCCACGAGGGCATGTAGCCGACGCTCTTGAAGCCGTTCGGCAGCACCACGGCCTGCGCGGCGGTGGGGACCAGGGCGACGGTGGTGGCGGCGGTGGCCAGGGCTAGCAGGCCGGCGCTGAGGACGCGGCGCAGTGGTGAGGACATGGGGGCCTTCCCGTGGGCGGGGGACTACACCCGCCCACGCAGGGTTTCGCGGGCGGGACATGGGGGAGCAGGAACGGGTGGGCCTCGAGGCAGCCAAATCTTAAAGAGTGTTAACTGTCGACGTCAATCAACGCCGGTGGATTTTCGTCGTGCGACCTACGTGGCTTCTGGGGATGCCCAAACGACCGTTAAGCTGGCGGGGTGGCAACCGACGAGCTGTACCCGCCGGACCGGCTGATCGCCGCGCAGCGCGCCACCGCCGATGCCGGCCTGGACGCGCTGCTGCTCACCCCCGGCTCCGACCTGCGCTACCTGACCGGCTACGACGCCCACGCGGGGGAGCGGCTCACCTGCCTGGTGCTGCCCGCCGAGGGCGCGCCGACTCTGATCGTGCCCCGGCTGGAGCGTCCGGCCGCCGAGGCGGCGACCACCACCGGGCTGCGCATCGTCGACCATCTCGACGGCGTCGACCCGTACCCCCTGGTCGTCGCCGCCCTCGACGGCCCGGCGGCGGCCGTCGGGCTCGCCGACCGGATGTGGGCCGAGCAGGTCCTCGCCCTGCGCGCGGCCCTGCCCGAGGCCGCGCAGCGGCTCGCCGGCGAGGTGCTGCGCGAGCTGCGAATCCGCAAATCCCCGGCCGAGGTGGCGGCGCTCGCCGAGGCCGGCGCGGCGATCGACGAGGTGCACCTGCGCATGGGTGAGTGGCTGCGTCCCGGCCGCACCGAGGTCGAGGTGGCCGCCGACATCGCGACCGCGATCCGGGCCGCCGGCCACGTCAGCGTCGATTTCGTCATCGTGGCCGCCGGCCCGAACGGGGCGAGCCCGCACCACGGCACCTCGGACCGGCCGATCGGCGTCGGCGAGCCGGTGGTGGTCGACATCGGCGGCACCATGCCGTCGGGCTACCGCTCGGACTGCACCCGCACCTATGTCGCGGGCGGGCCCGCGCCGGCCGAGTTCGTGGAGTACTACGCGGTGCTGCACGCCGCCCAGAGCGCGGCGGTGGCGGCGGTACGCCCCGGCATCAGCGCGGAGGCGGCCGACGCGGCGGCCCGGACGCCGATCGCCGCCGCCGGCTACGGCGACGCGTTCCTGCACCGCACCGGGCACGGCATCGGCCTGGACGGTCACGAGGAGCCCTACCTGGTGGCCGGCAACGGCCGACCGCTGGAGGCCGGGATGGCGTTCTCCATCGAGCCGGGCATCTACCTGGCGGGCCGGCACGGCGCCCGCATCGAGGACATCGTCGTCTGCACGACGGACGGCGTGCAGCGGCTCAACACCACCCCCACGGAGCTCATCGCGCTATGACTGTCGACCGGATCCTCCCCACCGACGAGGCCCACGACCTGCTGGACCTCGCCACCGAGCTTGCCGACCGTGAGCTCGCGCCCAAGGCCGCCGGCTTCGAGGAACGCGCCGAGTTCCCCCGCGAGGTGCTGCGCACGATCGGCCGGGCCGGCCTGCTCGGCCTGCCGTACGCGGAGGAGTACGGCGGCGCGGCGCAGCCGTACGAGGTGTACCTGCAGGTGCTGGAGATCCTGGCCAGCCGGTGGCTCGCGGTCGCCGAGGCCGTCAGCGTGCACACCCTGAGCTGCTACCCGGTGGCCGCGTTCGGCACCGACGAGCAGCGCAAGCTGCTGCCGGACATGCTCGGCGGCGACCTGCTCGGCGCGTACTGCCTCTCCGAGCCGCAGGGTGGCTCGGACGCGGCGGCGCTGAGCACCCGGGCGGTCCGCGACGGCGACGCGTACGTCGTCTCCGGCACGAAGGCGTGGATCACCCACGCGCACAGCGCCGACTTCTACAACATCTTCTGCCGTACCGGCGGAGCCGGCCCGAAGGGCATCTCCTGCCTGGTCGCCGACGCGGGCACCGCCGGCATCGCGCCGCAGGCCGCCGAGCGGACCATGGGGCTGCGCTCCTCGCCGGTGGCGCAGATCGCCTTCGACGGGGCGCGGGTGCCGGCCGACCGGCTGGTCGGTGGCGAGGGCGCGGGCTTCACCATCGCGATGTCCGCGCTGGACTCGGGCCGGCTCGGCATCGCCGCCTGCGCGGTCGGGCTCGCCCAGGGGGCGCTGGACTACGCGGTCGGGTACGCCCGGGAGCGGCAGCAGTTCGGCCGGTCCATCATCGACTTCCAGGGGCTCGGCTTCCTGCTCGCCGACGCGGCCACCCAGATCTCCGCCGCCCGCGCGTTGACGCTGGCGGCGGCGCGGCTGCGCGACGCCGGGCGGGCGTACTCGATCGAGGCGGCGAAGGCGAAGCTGTTCGCCACCGACATGGCCATGCGGGTGACCACCGACGCCGTGCAGGTGCTCGGCGGCGCCGGTTACGTGGCCGACCACCCGGTCGAGCGGTACATGCGCGAGGCCAAGGTGCTGCAGATCGTGGAGGGCACCAACCAGATCCAGCGGCTGGTGATCTCCCGGGCGCTCGCCAAGGGCTGAGCAGGCGCGGGGCGGGTGCGGCGCGCTTGTCGCCGTACCCGCCGTCGCGCTTCCTCGTCGCCGTCGCGCCGATTTCCCGGTAGGTTGCTCGCCGTGGAGGAGATCGACCGCGCCATCGTCGCCGCGCTGACCGCTGACGGCCGTCTGTCGTACACCGACCTGGCCGAGAAGGTGGGGCTGTCGGTGTCCGCCGTGCACCAGCGGGTGCGCCGGCTGGAGCAGCGCGGGGTGCTCAAGGGGTACGCGGCCCGGGTGTCGTTCGAGGCGCTGGACCTGCCGCTGACCGCGTTCGTGGCGATCCGGCCGTTCGACCCGTCGCAGCCGGACGACGCGCCGGAGCGGCTGGCGCACCTACCGGAGATCGACTCGTGCTACTCGGTGGCGGGGGAGGACTTCTACCTGCTGCTGGTGCGGGTGGCCAGTCCGGCCGACCTGGAGCGGGTTCTTCAGGAGATCCGCACGTCGGCGAACGTGACGACGCGGACGACTGTGGTGTTGTCCACGCCGTACGAGAACCGCCCTCCGAAGATCAGTGGCGGGGTGCCTGGTCGGTCGCGGTCCCGGGCGCCGGAGGAGCCGGCTGGTTCCACCGCAGGATGACCTGCCGGCCGTGTTCGTGACCGAGCGCGCTGACCGTAGCGGTCTCCAGGCGCAGCCGTCCGCCGGCGGACGGGGGGAGACCGATCCAGCGGGCGCCGAGCACCCGCAGGCTGTGCGCGTGGCCGACCAGTGCCACGGTGCCGCGGTCGAGCATCGGGGTGACCCGGGCCAGCACCCGGTCGAGTCGTTCGCCCACCTGGGCGGGTGACTCCCCGCCGGGGCAGCCGTCGGTCCAGATGTTCCAGTGCGGGTCGTCCTCGTGGATGTCGACGGTGGTGCGGCCCTCGTACTCGCCGTAGTTCCACTCGCTGAGGTCCTCGTCGACCGCGTCGACGGTGAGCCCGGCCAGCTGCGCGGTGCGCAGCGCACGGGAGCGGGGGCTGGACAGCACGGTGGCGAACCGTCGGCCGGCGAGGAACGCCGCGAGGGTGCGGGCCTGTCGCTCCCCGTCGGGGGTCAGCTCCAGATCGGTGTACGAGGTGTGCCGCAGGCTGGCGCTCCAGGTGGTCTCGCCGTGCCGGATCAGCAGGAGCTCTCCCATGCGGCCAGTTAACCATCGTGTGGGCGATGCCCGGGCCGCCCTCCCTCAACCTATCTTCCTAGGACGCCTTACGGGGTGTGCCGACCCGCACCGCCGGTTTCGGCACCGGGAGACCGGGCAAGCGAACGGCGACAACCGCCAGACCGAGGAGGCGCGATGAGCTTCACCGAGAAGGCAAAGAACAAGGTCGAGCAGGTGGCCGGCGCCGCGCGGGAGCGCATCGGCGACATGACCGACAACGAGTCGATGCGTGGCGACGGCGCCAGCGAGCAGGGTGACGCGCGCGCCAAGCAGGCCGGTCAGAACATGAAGGATGCCGGCAGCAAGATCAAGGACGCTTTCAACAAGTGACCTCAGCGGTCCACGGGTCCCCGGGCGACGACGCACCCGGGGACCCGTCGCGTACGGCGGCTATCGTCGCCCGGTGACCGTGCTTCGTTCCCTGGTGTTGTTCGCGCTGGCCGCCCTGGCCGAGATCGGGGGCGCCTGGCTGGTCTGGCAGGGGTGGCGGGAGCAGCGCGGCCTGTGGTGGATCGCCGCTGGGGTGGTCGCGTTGGGCTGTTACGGCTTCGTGGCCACGTTCCAGCCGGACGCGAACTTCGGCCGCATCCTGGCCGCGTACGGCGGGGTGTTCGTGGCCGGTTCGCTGGGCTGGGCGATGGTGGTGGACGGTTTCCGGCCGGACCGCTGGGACCTGGCCGGCGCCGCGCTGTGCCTGCTGGGCGTCGCGGTCATCATGTACGCCCCGCGCGGAGGTTCCGCCTGAGCCCCCGCCCCGCTCCCTGTGCCGTCGATCATCGAGCGGTGCGCCGATCTTGCACTTTCTGTTGTGGCATAAGGGGTATCTCGCTCATTCCGGCGACCGAAAGTGCAAGATCGGCGCGAGGTGGATGGGGCGGTGAGGGGTACTCGCTTCTGCGATGATGCGGCTCGTGATCGGATCCCGGCTTCGCCTCTTCTGGTGTGGCGTACTGGTTGTGGTGGCCTCGCCTGGCGTTGGCGGCTGTACGGCGTCTCGGGTGCCGTCACCGGAGCGGCCGGTGTTCGTCGGCTCGCCCGCCACGCCCTCGGCGTCGCCGGCCCCGCCTGTGGCCCCCTCCGCCGCACCGACAGATCTTCCGACGGCCGCGGTTCCCCGGTCCACGGTTCCGCCGACGGCCGCGCCGGCACCGGGGACTCCGACATCGGGGGTTCCGGACGTCCCCGGGGCGTCGACTGTGGGAGTCCGCGCGCCGGTGGTGGACCACGGCCCGCGGACCGGTGACCGGGTCGCGTTGACGTTCGACGCGGACATGACCGACGGCATGCTGGCCAATCTGCGCAGTGGGAGGGTGCGGTCGTACGCCAACCTGCGCATTCTCGACCTGCTGGAGCGGGAGCAGGTGCCGGCGACGTTCTTCCTGACCGGCAAGTGGGTGCAGCGGTACCCGGAGGTGACCCGGCGGATCGCCGGCAATCCGCGCTTCGAGTTGGCGAACCACACCTACGGGCACGCGGCGTTCACCGCGCACTGCTACGACCTGCCCCGGCTGCCGGTCGGCGAGCTGGCCGACGACGTGGCGAAGACGTTCGAGGTGATCGCGCCGTACGGGGGTCGGCAGACCCGGTACTTCCGCTTTCCGGGCCTCTGCCACGACGCGGCGGCGTTGGACGCCCTCGCGCCGTTGGGTGTGACGGTGGTGGACGGGGACGTGATCAGCGGTGATCCGTTCGCGAAGGCGTGGAAGCCGCTGGTGCGGGCCGTGCTGGACCACGTCCGTCCCGGCTCGGTGGTGATCATGCATGTGACCGAGGCGAACGCGGCGATGACCGACGAGGCGTTGCCGCACATCCTCGCCGGATTACGCGAGCGCGGATTGACGCCGGCGCCGTTGTCGGAGGTGCTGGCCGCCGGTTGAGTGGGCGGCCAACACCTTCGGTGCGTCAGTCGTCGCGGTGGTCGGTCCACCACTGCTGGCCGTCGGCGGGCAGGGTGTCGATCGGGTCGTAGTAGGCGTAGCGCTTGTTGAGCGCCTCCAGGTCGGCGGACTCGATGGAGGTGCGGTAGTTCTTGGTCCAGTAGGAGATGCCGCGCTCACGGTCGTAGTCGGTGAGCATGTGGACCCAGCGCTTGCCGACGAAGGGGACGTCGCAGACGATCCGCGGGGTGGCGTAGCCGGGCAGGTAGCCCATGATGTCGTGCTGGAGTTGCTGGGCGTGCCAGACGGGGACGCGCCAGTGTTCGGCGTTGGGGATCATGTCGCACATGTAGAAGTAGTACGGCAGGATCCCGGCCTCGCCTTGGAGTGCGAAGCAGAGGTCGAGCAGTTCCGGGGTGGTGGCGTTGACGCCGCGCATGAGCACGCCCTGGTTGCGGACGTCGCGGACGCCGACGTCGAGGGCGGTCTGGGCGGCCTTGGCGACCAGTGGGGTCAGTGACTGGGCGTGGTTGACGTGGGTGTGGATGGCGAGGTTGACGCCGCGTCGGGCGGCGGTGCGGGCGACGCGTTCCAGGCCCTCGACGACGTCGGGTTGCAGCCAGTGCTGGGGGAGGCCCATGAGGGCCTTGGTGGCGAGCCGGATGTCGCGGACCGTCTCGAGTTCCAGCAGCCGCATGAGGTACGACTCGAGGTTGCGCCAGGGGACGTTGGCGACGTCGCCGCCGGAGACGACCACGTCGCGGACGCCGGGGTGGGCCTTGAGGTAGGCGATGTGGGCGTCGTAGCGGTCGACGGGCTTGAGGGTGAGTTTGAGTTTGTCGACGGCGGGGGTGGAGTTGCCGACGAGGTCCATCCGGGTGCAGTGCCCGCAGTACTGGGGGCAGGTGGAGAGCAGTTCGGCGAGGACTTTGGTGGGGTAGCGGTGGGTGAGGCCTTCGGCGACCCACATGTCGTGCTCGTGGAGGCTGTCGCGGCTGGCGTAGGGGTGTGAGGGCCAGTCGGTGCGTCGGTCGGAGGCGACCGGGATCATGTATCGGCGGATGGGGTCGGCGAGCAGCGCTTCGGTGGTCAGCGGCGCGAACGGCACCATCGTGTTGATCATTTGTGGCGGCACCAGCATGGACATGGTGGCCAGGGTCTTCTGGTCGGCTTCGAGGTCGGTGTAGAAGCTGTCGTCGATGAGGTCGCCGAAGACGGCGCGGAGCTGCTTGACGTTCTTGACGCAGTTGACGCGCTGCCACTGGGCGGATTCCCACTGGTCGCGGGTGACGGTGCGCCAGCCGGGGAAGCGGGTCCAGTCGGGTTCGACCAGGGGGCGGCGGTGGTATTCGTACGGCTGCCCGGCGGTCGGTGTGGCGACCGGGGCGTGACGGGGTTGCGGGATGGTCTGGGTCACGGCCCCTCCTCGGTGGTGCGGTGGATCATCGAAGCTCGAAGGCTACTGGAAAATATCCGGCGAAGAAATTAGTCTGCCGTAAGTTTTCCCGTTACGCGAGCCCTGGCCGGGGCTTCGAGCGGCTGGGTAGGGGAGGTCGGCGTGACGTCACCGGTGGGTCTGCACCGCGTCGTGCAACCGGCGGGGGTGCTGCCGCAGGCGGCGTGGCGCCTGGACGCGTCGGCGGCGATCGCGCCGAACGAGGTGCGTATCCGGGTGCAGCGGTTGAACCTGGACGCGGCGAGTTTTCGGCAGTTGTCGGAGAAGCACGGCGGTGACGGTGACGCGGTCCGCGCCGAGGTGCTGGAGATCATCTCTACGCGGGGCAAGATGCAGAACCCGGTGACCGGCTCCGGGGGCATGCTGATCGGCACCGTCGAGGAGGCGGGTCGGCGTTCCCCGCTGGGGTTGAAGGCGGGGGAGCGGGTCGCCACGCTGGTGTCGTTGACGCTGACGCCGCTGGTGATCACCGATGGGTTGGCGCGCTGGGACGGGCGCAGCGAGCAGGTGCCGTGTGACGGTTGGGCGATCCTGTTCGCGCGGTCGATCGCCGCGGTGCTGCCCGAGGACGAGGACCCGCAGCTGTCTCTCGCGGTGCTGGACGTGTGTGGGGCGCCGGCGCTGACGGCGCGGGTGGTGTCGCGTTACGTCGAGGAGCGCCGGCGTGCGGGCGATCCGACGCCGGTGAGCGTGGCCGTGATCGGTGGTGCGGGCAAGAGCGGGTCGCTGTCGCTCGCGGCGGCGCGGCGGGCGGGGGCGGCTCGTACCGTCGGGGTGGTTCCGGTGGCGGCGGAGCGCGACGCGCTGACGGCGGCCGGGCTGGCGTCGGTGGTGGCGTTGGCCGACGCGCGTGATCCGGTGGGGTTGTCCACGGCGGTGACCACGGCGTTGGGGACGCCGGCGGATGTGACGGTGGTCTGCGTGGACGTGCCGGGCTGTGAGCACGGGGCGGTCCTGGCGACGGCGGACGGCGGCACGGTGATCTTCTTCTCGATGGCGACGAGCTTCTCGGCGGCGGCGTTGGGTGCAGAGGGGCTGGCGGCGGACGTGACGATGCTGGTGGGCAACGGGTACGTGCCGGGGCACGCCGAGTTGGCGTTGGGGTTGCTGCGCGGCGAGCCGGGGGTGCGTCGGCTGTTCGCGGCGCGGGTGGCGGCAGACTGAGGTCATGACGAACCCCTCGACGTTGTATCGCGGCGGCGTGCTGCACTGTCCGGCCGACCCGAGCGCGACCGCGCTGCTGGTGTCCGGTGGGCGGATCACCTGGTTGGGCACCGACGGTGACGCGCCGTCGGCCGACCGGGTGGTGGACCTGGCCGGAGCGCTGGTGACGCCGGCGTTCGTGGACGCGCACGTGCACGCCACGGACACCGGGTTGGCGTTGTCCGGGCTGGAGTTGTCCGGAGTGCGTTCGGCGGGGGAGTTGCTGGACGCGGTGGCGGGGTTCGCGGCGGGTCTGCCGGCGGACGCGGTGGTGCTGGGGCACGGCTGGGACGAATCGGGTTGGTCGGATGCGACGTTGCCGGACGCGGCGTCGTTGGACCGGGCGGCGGGCAGCCGGCGGGTGTACCTGTCGCAGGCGTCCATCCATTCGGCGTTGGTGTCGTCGGCGTTGCTGGCGGCGTGTCCGCAGGTGGTGGACGTGGCGGGTTACGACCCTTCGGGTTGGCTGCGCCGCGACGCCCACCACGTGGTGCGGGCGGCGGCGCAGGGGTCGGTGACGCGGGCGCAGCGGGTGGCGGCGCAGCGGGTGGCGCTCGCGCACGCGGCGTCGCTGGGCATCGCGGCGGTGCACGAGTGTGGCGGTCCGGAGATTTCCGACGAGGAGGACTTCACCGGTCTGCTGGGCATCTCGGGGGCGGGGGTGCCCGAGGTGTACGGGTACTGGGGTGAGTTGGGTGGCGCGGCGCGGGCCCGGGAGTTGGGCGCGGTGGGCGCCGGCGGGGATCTGTTCGCCGATGGGGCGTTGGGTTCGCGCACGGCGCATGTGTCGCAGCCGTACGGCGACGGCGAGGGGTGCGGGCACGGCTACCTGTCGGTCGAGCAGGTGCGTGATCACCTGGTGGACTGCGCGGCGCACGGGATGCAGGGCGGGTTCCACGCGATCGGTGACGCGGCGATCGGCACGGTCCTGGACGGTTTCGCGGCGGCGGCGGCGACGCTGGGTGTGGAGCGGCTGCGGGCGGCCCGGCACCGCATCGAGCACGCGGAGATCCTGAACAAGCGGATGATCGCGCGGTTCGTGGAGTACGGGATCGTGGCGAGCATGCAGCCGGCGTTCGACAGGTTGTGGGGCGGCGCGGGTCGGATGTACGAGGCGCGGCTGGGTCTCGACCGGTCGTTGGAGTCGAACCCGATGGGCGCGATGCACGGTGTGGGTGTGGCGTTGGCGTTCGGGTCGGATTCGCCGGTGACGCCGCTGGACCCGTGGGGGTCGGTGCGGGCGGCGGCGGCGCATCACAACCCGGCGCAGCGGATGAGTGTGCGGGCGGCGTTCGCGGCGCACACCCGGGGTGGGTGGCGGGCGGTGCACCTGGACGTCGAGGGTGTTCTCGCGTTGGGTGCGCCGGCGACGTTCGCGGTGTGGTCGACGTCGGCGGGCGTGGAGCGGGGCCTGCCGGTGCTGCTGGCGGAGGATCCGGAGTTGCGGGGGCCGGACGATCCGACGCCGCTGCCGGTGTGTCGGCGGCTGGTGCTGCGCGGCGAGGTCATTTACGAGGAAGGGTCGTCGTGAGCGAGCAGATGAGCGGTGTGGCGTGACCGGCAAGCTTGATCTTGATCCGGTGTTGGTGGCGCGGGCGCGGGAGTTGGCGCGTCGGGCCGGTCAGCCGGTGGTCGACCTGGCGCGCAGTCACACGACGGTGTCGGTGGAGCGTGCGGTGTTGCGGCTGGCCGGGGTGACCGGCGCCGACCCGGAGGGCATTCCGTGGGTGAACCGGCTGGTCGACGCGGTCGTCGCGGACGTGGGTCTGGGTCACGGGGTGGCGGTGCCGGTGTTCGACGCGCTGGTCCGCCAGGGCAGCACCGACGTGACGTTGCTGGCGCAGAAGGCCGCTGCCGGGTCGGTGCGGTTCGGTGTGCCGTCGGGGCGGGCGGCGACGACGGCCCGGTCGGCGGCGCGCAGGGCCGTCGGGGCGGGTATCCGGCGGATCGACCGGCGGCGTGCCGAGCGGGACCGGCTCGTCAAGCGGCACGGTGATCCGAAGCAGCGGCCGTGGATCTACCTGATCGTGGCGACCGGGGACATCTACGAGGACATTCCGCAGGCGCAGGCGGCGGCGCGCGCGGGAGCGGACGTGATCGCGGTGATCCGCTCGACGGGGCAGTCGCTGCTGGACTACGTGCCCGAGGGCGCGACGCGCGAGGGGTTCGCCGGCACGTACGCCACGCAGGAGAACTTCCGCCTGATGCGGGCGGCGTTGGACGACTCGTCGAAGGAGTTGGGCCGGTACGTGCGGTTGACCAACTACGCGTCGGGGTTGTGCATGCCGGAGATGGCGACCCTGGCCGGGCTGGAACGCCTCGACATGATGCTCAACGACTCGATGTACGGGATCCTGTTCCGCGACATCAACCCGGTGCGCACGTTCGTGGACCAGCGGTTCTCCCGGCAGGTCCACGCCCGGGCGGGGATCATCATCAACACCGGTGAGGACAACTACCTGACCACCGCGGACGCCGTGGACGAGGCGCACACGGTGACGGTGTCGCAGTTGCTCAACGAGTTCTTCGCGCACGAGGCGGGCCTGGCGGACTGGCAGTTGGGTCTGGGGCACGCGTTCGAGATCAACCCGGAGGTGCCCGAGTCGTTCCGCCTGGAGCTGGCGCACGCCCTGCTGGCGCGGGAGTTGTTCCCGGACGCGCCGCTGAAGTGGATGCCGCCGACGAAGCACATGACCGGTGACGTGTTCCGGGGCAATCTGCTCGACGGGTTCTTCAACCTGGCGGGCGCGCTGACCGGTCAGGGCATCCTGCTGGTGGGGATGATGACCGAGGCGGTGGTGACGCCGTGGCTGTCCGACCGGGACATCGCCCTGCAGAACGTGCGGTACGTGCTGGGCGCGGCCGGTGGGTTGCACGAGGACTTCGTGCCGGCGGCGGGCGGGTTCATCCGTCGCCGCGCCAACCAGGTGCTCGGTGAGGCCCTGGATCTGCTGGAGCGCATCGGGGAGCAGACGCTGCTGACGGCGATCGCCGAGGGCACGTTCGGGATCATGAAGCGGCCCGCGGACCGGGGCAAGGGCCGCGACGGGGTCGCCGCGCACGAGGCCGACTACTACAACCCGGCCACGGACATCCTGGAGGCGGCGTGAGCGAGCGTAGCGAGCGAACCGGCCAGCACAGCAGCCCGACGCTCACACCGCCGCGAAGCGGTGGCGTGAGCAAGCAGATCGTGCGCCCGTACGGGGACACCACCGGTGACGGGATGGTGCAGGTGTCGTTCACCCTGCCGGTGTCGCACGACAAGCGGGCCGAGGGCGCGGCGGTGCAGTTGGCGAACAGGATGGGCATCGACCCGGCGATGGTGGTGCACGCCAAACCGATGGGCGACGGGTTCACGTTCTTCGTCGTGTACGGGCGGGTCAACCACCTGGTCGACCTGGACGCGGTGCAGGTGGTGGAGCGGGACTTCGCGTTGCTGTCGGCCAAGGACGTCAACACGGTGATCAAGCAGCGGCTGCGGCGCAAGCTGTCCGTGGTGGGCGCGTGCATCGGCACGGACGCCCACACCGTGGGTATCGACGCGATCCTCAACGTCAAGGGCATCGCGGGGGAGAAGGGCCTGGAGTACTACCGGGAGCTGAAGGTCACCAACATGGGCGCGCAGGTCAGCGTGCCGGAGCTGGTGGAGGCCGCCCGGGCGGAGAAGGCCGACGCGGTGCTGGTGTCGCAGGTCGTCACGCAACGCGACGCGCACCTGCACAACACGCGGGAGATGTCGGCGGCCTTCCGGGAGGCCATGCCGGCGGGCAGACGGCCGCTGCTGATCGTCGGCGGTCCCCGCTTCGACGAGACGATGACCGACGAGTTGGGCGTCGACCGGATCTTCGGTCGGGGCACCACCCCCGGCGAGGTGGCCAGCTATCTGGTGCACGCCCTGATCACGCAACGGAAGGCGAACGCATGACCGACGCACGGCTCGGGTTGACGGTGACGCACCGGCGGTACGTGCCCTACGCGCACGCCCACTACGCGGGCAACCTCGTCGACGGCGCGTACGCCCTGGGACTGTTCGGTGACGTCGCCACGGAGGTGTGCATCCGCACCGACGGCGACGAGGGCCTGTTCGCCGGGTACTCCGACGTGCGGTTCACCGCGCCCATCCGCGCCGGTGACGTGGTCGAGGTGACGGCGCAGGTGTCGCGGGTGGGCAGTCGCAGCCGCACCCTGGAGCTGAGCTGCGCGGTGGTGTGCCGGGGCCGCCCGGACCGCTCTGAGTCCGCCGCCGAGGTCCTCGACCCGCCGATCGTGGCGGTCACCGCGACCGGCACCGTGGTCGTACCCGCCGGGACAGTGAGTCGCGAGGAGTGAGCCGGGGTTGCGAGCCCCGCAGTCGCGAACAGGGCAGACACAGTGAGTCGCGAGGAGTGAGCCGGGGTTGCGAGCCCCGCAGTCGCGAACAGGGCAGACACAGTGAGTCGCGAGGAGTGAGCCGGGGTTGCGAGCG
>NZ_JBEXIJ010000002.1:400212-402043 GCF_040608495.1 Micromonospora sp. NPDC005174
GCCCCGCAGTCGCGAACAGGGCAACCCATGACCCTCGCGGTCTGCGCGGACGTCGGCTCGACGTACACCAAGGCGGCCGTGGTGGACCTGGCCGCCGGTGTCCTGGTGGGTGCGGCGGCCGCGCCCACCACGGTGGGCAGCGACGTGCTGCGCGGCCTGGACGCCGCGGTCACGGCGGCCACCGCCGGGCTCGGGGCGCGTGACATGCCGTGGTACGTCTGCTCGTCGGCCGGCGGCGGGTTGCGGCTGGCCGTGATCGGCTACGAGGCCCTCGTGACCGCGCAGGCGGGCCGGCGGGTCGGGTTGTCGGCCGGCGCGCACGTGGTGCACACCGCCGCCGGGCGGCTCGACGCGGCGGCCCTGACCGCGCTGCGGGCGGCCCGCCCGGACGTGGTGCTGCTGGTGGGTGGCACCGACGGCGGCGACGCCGACACGATCTGCCACAACGCGACCCGTCTGGCCCGCGCCCGCTGGCGCACACCCGTCGTCCTGGCCGGCAACGCCGACGTGCGTGCGGAGCTGACCGGGCTGTTGGAGGCCGCCGGGGTGCCGGTGAGCGGCGCGGACAACGTGCTGCCGCGTATCGGGGTCCTCGCGCCGGCGTCGGCGCGCGCGGCGATCCGCGCGGTGTTCCTGCGGCACGTCATCGGCGGTAAACGACTGTCCCGGGGCACCCGTTTCACCCGCCTGGTCCGGGCGGCCACGCCCGACGCGGTCCTGACCGGGGTGGAGGTGCTCGCCGACACCATCGGCGGTGACCTGGCCGTCGTCGACGTGGGTGGGGCCACCACCGACGTGTACTCGGTCCTCACGCCCGACGAGCGGGCCACCGGGCCGGGCCGGGAGGTCGCCGGCAGCCTGTGGCGGGCCCGCACCGTCGAGGGCGATCTGGGCATGCGGTGGAGCGCCCCGGGTGTCGTCCGCGCCGCCGTCGAGGAGCGGCTGCTCACCGACGCCGACGACCTCGGCGAGGCCGCCGCCCGGCGTGCGGCCGACCCGGCCTTCCTGGCCGCCGACGACGTCGAACGGGCCGTGGACGCGCGGATCGCCACCCTGGCGGCGACGGTGGCGCTGCGCCGGCACGCCCGTGGTGTCGCCACCGGCGAGCGGGCCGGGCGGGACCTGCGCGACGTGCGTCTGCTGGTGGGCTCCGGTGGGGTGCTGCGGCACGCGCCCGTCGACGCGTCCGGTCAGGTGTTGGCGGCGGTTCTGGCCGACCACGCGGGCGGGTGGGCGTTGCCCCGTGCGGCCCGGGCGGTCGTGGACGTCGACTACGTGCTGGCCGCCGGCGGGTTGCTCGCCGAGGAGCACCGGGCGGCGGCGCAGGCGTTGCTGCGTCACCATCTGGGCACCCAGTGAGACACGCCGACCCGACACGCCGTGGCGCAACACACGACAGGCCGGGGGTGGGTTGACAGGAGACGGGGTGCAGCACGTACCGTCTTTGAGTCCTACCACGGGAAGCGGCTGTTGTTCGCTTCGTCCCTTCGTCCGCTGGCCGAGCGACTTTTTTCAGCGTCATCGTCGCGGCGGCCAGGTCCAGCGGGCGGGGGTCGGCGGGGCGGCGCGAACCGGCCGCGGTTACCGGTGTACGGGCAGGGTGAGGTGCACGGCCAGTAGACAACGGCCCGGCGGGGGCAGCCAGTCAACCGCCTGGTCGGTCCGAAGGTCGGCGTGCCCCATTCTCGCCCCACCGGCCGGGAAGGGCCTGGGAGCATCGGGGCGCGGCGCAAGCCGCGCCCGGACGCTGGTCGGCACGCGGTGCCGTGGTGCTGTACCTCCTGCGGCTTCCGGACACCGTGCTCGGGGCGTTCGCGCTGACCGACGAGGT